>JBIIHZ010000003.1:0-20411 GCA_044235265.1 Candidatus Sericytochromatia bacterium | reverse complement strand
GTCCTGACGAAAGCGCCCGGTACGTACCACCACTCCATCATGGTGGGTAACCTCGCCGAGGCCGCGGCCGATGCCATCGGGGCCGACGGTCTGCTCGTTCGCGTGGGGGCCTACTACCACGACATCGGCAAGACGAAGCGGCCCATCTTCTTCGTCGAGAACCAGCTCGGCATCGAGAACATGCACGACAAGCTGAATCCTCGGCTGTCGGCACGAGTCATCATCGCGCACGTCGAGGAAGGGCTCGAGCTGGCCCGCCAGCACCGCCTGCCCCGGGACATCACCGACTTCATCGCGACTCACCACGGCAAGAGCCTGGTGAGTTACTTCCTGCACCAGGCCGAGCAGGCCGAGGGTCCGGATGCCGTGAGCGAGGAAGGCTTCCGCTATCCGGGTCCCCGGCCCTGGACCCGGGAGCAGGCCATCGTGATGCTGGCGGATGCCACCGAGGCCACCATGCGGACGCTCAAGAACCCGACGATCGAGCAGATCGAGGCCACGGTCCGCCGGATCATCCAGAAGCGGCTGACCGAGGGGGAACTCTCGGAAGCGCCGATCACCCTGGCCGAACTCGAGATCGTCGCCCAGACGTTCATCCGCATCACCCAGGGGCTGTACCACCAGCGCATCGAGTACCCTGACCAGTGGCTCAAGGAACTCGGACAGCGCAAGCAAGAGGGCAAGAAGGTTGGACATCTGGCTCGAGGATGAGCAGGACAGGCCCCTGGATGCGGGCCACTGGCGCTCGGTGATGGAGCGGATGCTCCGGCACGAGGAACAGGGCGAGCGTACAGAGGTCTCGGTGACCTTCGTGGACGACGCCGCCATCCAGGAACTGAATCGCGAGCATCGCGGCAAGGACCGGCCGACCGACGTCCTGAGCTTCCCGCAATGGGATCCCGAGGATGAGCACCCTCCGGCTCCGCTCCCCATCCCGCTCGGGGACATCGTGATCTCGGTCGAGACGGCCGAACGTCAGGCCAGCGAATACGGCCACTCCCTCGAGCGCGAGATCGGCTTCCTGCTGGCGCATGGCCTCCTCCATCTGCTGGGGCTCGACCACGAGACTCCCGAAGAGGAAACCGTCATGCGCGAACGGCAGCGCCGTCTGCTCGAGGCCGTGGGACTGTCCCGATGAGATTCAAGGCCCACTCCTTCTTCGAGAGCCTGAAGTATGCGAGCGCCGGGCTGTACTTCATGCTCCGGACGCAGCGCAACATGCGCCTGCACGTGGTGGCCGGATTCTCCGCCTTCGGCCTGGCGGTCGCTCTCGGGCTGCCCCGTCTTCAACTCGCCGTGCTGGCCGTGGTCTGCTCGCTCGTCGTGATCTGCGAGATGTTCAACACGGCCGTCGAGAACGCCGTGGACCTGGCGACGCACCGTCGCCATCCCCTGGCCAAGGCCGCGAAAGACGTGGCCGCTGCCGCGGTGCTCGCGGCCGCCCTGAACGCCATCCTGGTCGGGCTCCTGCTGATGGGCCCCCCGCTCTGGAAATGGCTCCGGCCTCACCTCGGCGTCTGAACGCGGCACGAACACGCGGTCGTGGGACCGCCTCCATCACCTCGGAAGACGGGAAGTCACGTCCGGAGGGGGGCTCGGCACGAGATGCAGGTTGCGCGGCTCGATGAGCGCGATGTCGTCGAGCAGCATCCCGCGCGTGGGCCTGTCGCCGGGGGCGAGGAGGGCCCGGAAACGGACCTGCACATCCCCGCCGACCCAGGCCGTGAGGTCTGCCGAATACACGGCCGTCCGGTAGTGCCTCGCCCGGATGGCCGGCCCCACGGGCTGCCATCCACCGCCTGCCGGGTCGCGCGCCTCGGCCTGCAGGCGGAGGCTCTCGGGTGGATAGGCGACGCCGAAGACCGAAAATCGCAGATGGGGGCGCTGCATCCCCGCCAGCGACATCGTGGCCTCCTCGGTGAGCACGCATTCGGCCGGCATCGGCTCGAATGGCTTGAACCCCTCGACGCCCACCTGCATGACGTACTGGCCGCCGCAGAAAGAGCCCTGGAGTCGCCGCCAGACGACCCGATCATGCGGGGTGTCAGGCCTGGCGGCCTCATCGCGCCAGGTGGCTTGCCCGTGCTCGAATCCCTCTTCCTGCCGGAGGGGACCGATCAGGGGAAAGGGGTCCGTCTCGGGAATGGACGGCACGAGAAACGGGGTGGGAGCGGGGGCTGCTGGCGTGGGCACCGGTCCGGGAGGGGCTGCACCCGGAGCGAGGCAACCTCCGAGGCACGCCACGAGAACGAGGGCCGGGCGGACACGCATCAGCGCCCGATTCGCCTGGCCCGCCACCAGCCGACGAGGCCCATGGCGATGCCCAGTCCCGCCTCTCCGGCTCCCTCGAATGGTGACGATCGGGGGACGGTGGGATTCGCACACGAGCAGCCCGGAACCCCGGCGACACGCGAACCGGAGGAGCTGGCGGCCGAGCCTCCCGCCCCGGCGCCGGACGCCGTTCCAGAGCCACCCGACGAACCGCCCGCGACGGGTCCGGGGTCTGCCTGACCGGCCAGGATCGCCTGGATGCGCTTCCGGTTGTCAACCTGGATCTCACCCGCATCGAGGATGTTGAGTTGCTCGATCACGGCCGCGGCAGGCAGAGCGACGGGCTTCCCCGCGACCACGGGCAGAGGGTCCTGGCCAGGCGACACGCTTCCCGAGACCGGCGAGACCGTCGTGAGCGACGCGCGGGGATCCACCCGGAAGATCGTGCCATCCGCGAGCGTGATCTCGACGGGTGCCGAGAAGAAGTCGTCCGTCTCGCCGCACAGTCGCACGCCCGACGCCCGATGGACGTTCGAGACATCCGGGAAATCCTTCGATCCGAGGTGGTAGTCGATCTCGGGGTCGGTCGTCATCTCCCGGGGCGACATGGTCGTGTACAGCCTCGTGACATAGGGGACCTTCGCGACCCAGCCCTGCACGTCCCGGAGGGGCTTCACGATCTTGTCGCGCAGGTCGTCGGCCAGACCGGCGGCGTCGAAGGGAACGGTCGATCCCGGGCGCTCGTCGGGTACCGGCAGCGGGAAGAACCCACCCCGGAAGACGGGAAGGCTGACACCGTGCGCGGCGGCGATCGCCCGGAGCTGGTCGTCGATGGTGAAGCCCTGGCTCCGGATGAGGGCGATCGCCTCCTCTGCGGTCTTGCACGACCGGATCGCGTCGACGTCGTACCGGTCCCGCAGAACCCCGGCCACCTCGGCACTGCCCGTGGCGTAATCGGTCACGAAGGCGCGTCCACCGGCCTCGTCGATGGCCTCGGTGACGAGCCGGTTGTAGTTGCTCCCCTGACCGAGCCAGTCGAGGCGTGCCTCGTTGATGCGCACATGCTTGTAGTTGACGGGCACCGCCCGTCCAGGACCTGCCAGATAGGCCGTGATCGGCATGTTCTCGCGGGCGGCGATGCTCGTGAGGATGAGCGGGACGCAGGGCATCGTCGTGGGATAACTCAGGACGACCGGCGCGATGTCCCCGGCCCCGGCTTTCTGCGTGAGCTTGATGGCCACGAAGGTGTAACCGGGCTTCACGTAGGTTGTGGTGACCTCCGAGAAGCGATCCGGCAAGACGTACCGGTTCTCGGCGAGCCAGGCCGAGAGTTCGGCGGCATCCGTGGCCTCGAGGATGCGGTAGTCATAGGGACCGACCGTGCCCTCCTCCACGACGTTCACCCCGCTGGATCGCGGTGCGCCGTCCAGCATCGCCGTGGGCGCGCTGAAGAGCGGCACGGGAAGGCCTCGACAGGTCTCGTCATCGCGCAGATCGAGTTGCACGCGAGCCTGCGTGACGGGCTCCAGCCGCGAGAACACCTCGTTGGTCGCCACCCCCACCGTCGGGCGTCCCTGGACCGGGACGACCCAGGAAAAGTCCTCGGCAGCTCCCACGTACTGGACCTGCACGATGGCACGCAGCATGTCACCATCGCGCACGAACAGAATCTTCTCCCCGGACTGATCGATGGGGTTCCGGTTGCAGAAGAAGCCCCCGCAAGCGAGCACCGGAGAGGCCACGGCGGAAAGGAACATGGCACTCGCAAGCGCGAGCCTGGACAGTGCTTTCACGGTGAGATCTCCTCTCAGGGGCGGCGCCGACGGGGTCGGCGACGGGTCCGAGCCCAGGTTCCGAAACCGACGAGGCCCATGACGGTCGCTTCCCCGGCGCCGTCACGGAAGTCGCGAGCCACCCGCGGCGTGCCGAAACAGGCGCACCCGGAGGACCCCGATGCGGCCCGTAGCGCGGTCAGCACGGTCGCGGAATTCGCATGCTTGCCCAGCCAGGCCTGGATGGCCGGCGCCTGGTCGCTCAGCACCTTGCCCAGATCGAGGGTGTTGAGCTCCTCGATGAGGGACGAGGCCGGCAAGGCCGGATCGCTGAGCACCTGCCCGCGCCGGACGGCGAAGCGGGTCCCGTTGCCGAGCCGGATCTCGACGGGAGCCTGCTCGAACGTGAGGGACGGATCGCAGAGGGTGACGGCCTCGGCGGCGTGCACGTTGGAGACGTACGGGAGCTGGTCATTGAAGTCGAGATCCGGATCTTCCGTCATCTCGGCGGGACTCATGGTCGTGTAGAACCGGGTGAGCGTGTAATCCTTCGCGAAGGCCTGGTGAGCCTCCCGCAGGGGGCCGACGTAGACCTCGTCGAGCGCCTCCACCAGCTCCTGGAGGGTCGTGTCGTCGATCCGGATGCGATCGAGGGCCGGATCCGCCGAATTTGCCAGCATCGTCTCGAGGTTGCCCGTGAACACGACCGAGCGCCGCGTGAGCACGGCCCCGAGGGTTCCCGCCCTCAACGATCCCGCTGGAAAGCCCTGACGGTCCAGTTCCCGTGCGATCCCCCCCAGCGTGGCGAGGCCGCGAAACTGCGTCAGATCGTAGGAAGGACGTACGACCGACGCGAGGTCGGCGCTGCGGGTGGCGCAGTCCGTGACGAAGGCTTTGCCCCCCGCCTCGTTGACGGCCTCGGTGACGAGCTGGTTGTAGTTGCGGCCCCCGCTGAACCAGTCGAGTCGCGCCTCGTTGATGCGCACGTGCCTGTAGTTCGTCGGAACGGCCCGTCCCTTGCCCAGCACGTAGGCGGTGATCGGCATGTCGTCTCGGGCCGCGATGCTCGTGAGCACGAGCGGGATGCACGGCCTGCCCGTGTCGTAGCGCAAGACCACCGGGACCAGGTCCCCCACGCCGCGATCCTGTCGCAGCTTGAGGGCGACGAAGTGATAGCCGGGCTTGAGATAGCCCTTCACGACCTCGTCGAACCTCGGTGGCAGGAGGTACTGGTTCTCGTCGAGCCAGGAACGCAGGGCCTCGGCCGAGTCGGCCGTGAGGATGGTCTTCTCGAAGGGGCCGACGAGCCCCTGCTCGACCACGCTCACACCGTTCCTGGCCAGCTCGGCCATCACGGGGGAAGCCAGGCCCGTGGCCCGGCTGTCGAACAAGCCGCCCTGAACCCGACACGATCCCTCGGTGGCAGACGCCGTGAGACGGACCTGGACCTGGGTGGCCGGTTCGAGGCGGGTGAACAGCTCGTCGGAACTGGTGGTCACGGTGGGGCGGGCGGGAACGGGCACGACCCACGAGAAGTTCTCGGCAGCGCCCTGGTACTGGATCTGGACGATGGCCGTCAGGGCCTGACCGTCGCGGATGAACAGGATCTTCTCCCCGGACTGGTCGATGGGCTGCCGGCTGCAGAAGAAGCCCCCGCATGCCCGAGCAGACGGCGCCATCGCCTGAAGCCCCAGAAACAGGGCGATCGTCGCCCCGGCTGCATGTATCCACGAACGTTTCACGGGTATCCCTCGAGCGTGCCGGTCCGGCACTTGCCGCGCTCTCATGGTGTACCCGGCAGGCGCCTGCGTGATGCATCGTGATAAGGCGACGACCTATCGGGTATGGAGCGCACGCACGGTACATCGAGAGGAGAGCGAGATGACGCGCGTCTGGGGGGCGATCGCCCTGGGGATCCTGCTGTCGGGCTGCGGAGCGACCTACGTGCGCCAGGGATACGTGGGCCTGCTGGTGAACAACCTCACGGGCAAGATCGATCAGGTTCTGGACCCCGGTTACCGCCTGTCGGTACCCATCGGACAGCACATCATCGAGTTCCCCGTCATCCGCCAGCAGTACGTCATGGTGCAGGGCAACGAGGGGCAATTTGCCAACCAGGACGACTCCGTCAAGGTCAACTCGCAGGAGGGACAGGCCTTCAGCGTCGAGGCCAGCATCGAGTACACCATCGCCCGCAAGGAAGCCGTCCCGGATCTGTACCAGCACTACGGCATGGACTTCGAGCACATCGTCGAACGGTACTACCGCTCGAAGTTCCGCTCGGCGATCGTCAACTCCTTCGCCTCGCTGCCCCTCAACGAGGCCATCACGGGGACGGGGCGCAAAAAGGTGGAAACAGGCGCGCTGGAAGAACTGATGGAAGAGCTCAAGTCGGACGGGATCACCATCGAGAACGTCCTGATCCGGGCAGTCTTCCTGCCTGACGCCATCTCGAACTCGATCGCGGCCAAAACCCAGGCCGAGAACGACCTCATCCGCTCCCGTACCGTGGCCCAGCAGCAGGTCGTGGAGGCCGAGGCCGAGGCGAAGGCGAAGCTCATCCGCGCGAAGGCCGAAGCGGACTCGAACCGGATGGTGTCGGCGAGTCTCACGGATCAGCTGATCCGCAAGATGTACGTCGAGAAGCTTTCGGACAAGATCCAGCTCGTCGTGCCCAACAATGCGTTCGTCAACTTCGGGGGACTCGTCCCCGGATTGAACGGAGCCCCCGCCCAGAAGTGAAGCGAGCGAGCCTCGCGGGAGACCGGGGAAGCTTCAAATTGCTATAATCTTGCAACAAGGAGCTTCCTCGCATGTCTGTGATTCACGGTCCCCTCACCGGTCGCCTGGTACGGGGACGACACCTGCGCTTCCACCGGGGAGCACGCTGCATCCTCGACGGGATCGACCTGGATCTCGCCCCGGGTGAGGCTCTGGCCCTCGTGGGGCGCAACGGTGCCGGCAAGACGACGACCATGCACCTGGTCCTAGGCTTCCTAACCCCGCACGGCGGAGAACTCGAGGTCTGCGGGCATCCGATGCCCGCACGGGCTCGGGAAGCTCGCGGACTCCTCGCGCACGTCCCCGAGAACGTGCGTCTGTATCCCGAGTTCAGTGCACGCGAGAATCTCCGGTACTTCCTCGGTCTCGGTGGGCGTGACCCCGGCCCGCGGGAGGCCGATGGCTGGCTCGATAGGGTCGGCTTTCCTGCCCGCGCGCTCGATGATCGCCTGGGGACCTTCTCCAAGGGCATGCGCCAGAAGGTGGGGCTCGCGATCGCTGTGGCCCGCGAAGCCCGGCTCATCCTGCTCGACGAACCGTTCTCGGGACTGGACCCCGCTTCTGCCCGGGACCTGGTCCACCTGCTGAGCGAGTTGAAGTCCGAAGGCCGGGGATTACTCCTCAACACCCACGAGATCCTGCGGACGCATCCCTTGCTCGACCGGATCGCGGTTCTGGGGGGCGGAAAGATCCAGGAGGTGCTCGAGGTCGCCTCCCATGCGCCCGACACCCTCGAGACCCGGGTGATCGGCTGGCTCGAGCAGGACGGCAGACCGGCATGACGGCTTTCTCCGCGGTGTGGCGCGAATGGCACCTTTATCGGCGCTCATCCCGGCTCCCGCTCATCTTCGTGTTCGCCCTGGGATGTCTGCTCGTGGCCGGCTGGCTGGGAACCCAGCGTGTCCAGGCCCAGGCCGTGGCCCAGGAAGCGGCCCTGCACGGCAACCGCCAGGCGTGGCTGAACCAGGCCCCGGCCAGCCCTCATGCCGTGACTCACCGCGCGCTCCTCGTGCTGAAGCCGGTGGCCCCGCTCGCGCGATGGGTGGAAGGGCATGAGCCGCTGCTCGGTCGACACGTGTTCCTGGATTCGCACCGGGTGATCCCCCCGGCTGGATCCACGGGGGCAGCCCTCCCGCTCGCCCAGTGGGCCGGTTCGCTGGATGCGCCGGCCGTGGTGAGTCTCCTGCTTTCGCTCGTTTTCCTGCTCGAGGGTCTGGCCGTCGTCACCCGGGACCGGGAGCATGACACCCTGGGCCTAGTGGTTCTCCAGTGCAGCGCGCCCACGGTCTGGCTGGCGCGACGTGCGCTCGTCCGGCTGGTCTCGCTCCTGGGGGTCGTGCTCGCGGCAGCCTTCCTCGCCACGCTACCCTTCCCGGTCATGGCAGGCACGTCCTTGAGCCAGGTGGCCATGCTGCTCTTGCTCGCGCTGGACCACCTGACCGTGTGGTTTCTCGTGGGCATGGTCTGCTCGCTGACCGTGCGTGAACCGCGCCAGGGTCTCTGGACATGCCTGCTCGTGTGGGTGGCCCTGGTCCTGGTTCTGCCGCGGGTCCAGGTCAGCGTGCTGCGCGCCCTGGACCCGGCCCCCTCGTCCCTCGAGGCCCGCCTCACCGCGACGGCGGCCGAAAACCGCATCCGGGCCGACCAGGAGCGCGAGGTCTCCCGCCTCCTGGCATCCGGAGCACTTGACGGGAAGCCGGACATGGTGCAAGCGGAAGGGCCACAGGAGGTGCGGGACCGTTATGATGACGCGGTCGAGCGGACGCGTCGCGAGGCGGAGGCCCCGTTGAACGCCTGGCGGGACCGTCAGCAGGATCGCCTGCGACGGCTGACGTGGATGGCGCCAGGAACGGCCTTCGGAGCAGCCGTGGCCGAGGTCTCCGGAACGGGATTCGAGCGTCATCGCGCCTTCGTGGAGCAGGCAGACCGCTACCGGACCCGCGTGCTCGATCGCCTGAATGGTCTCGAGGAGGCGGGGATGGTCGAGTTTCGGGACTTCGAGTCGATCCCGGTCTTCACCTTCTCCGAGCCCGGGACCCGGGCGTGGTGGCCGGCGGCCTGCACGGGCCTCGCGACGCTCGCGACCCAGGCATTCATCCTGTGCGGCCTGGTGTTCCGGCTCGCCCGATCCGGGAGACTCGCCCGATGAATCGTCTTCCGAGCCTGTGCCCGGGAACCGTCAAACGGATCGCCGACCTGCACCTGCGGCGTCTCGTCCGCGGACAGGCGGGACGCGGGGTTCTCGTCGCGTGGATCGTCTGTCTGCTCCTGACGGTCTGGTCCGGTCTCCGGATCGAGAGCCAGGCACGGGCCACCCACGATCTCGAGACGGCACGCATCCGCCAGGTCTATGCGACCTGGACCCAGAGGCTGGAACCGGGGAGCTGGAGACCTATCCAGCTGACCACGCTCGCCCCCCTGGCCCTGGTGGCACCGCCCCCCCCGGTCGCCAGCCTGGCACGCGGACTGCGCACGCTCGGGGGTTCCTGGGCCATGGTGCGCGGGTACCACCTGACGTCACTCGAGGGCCGCGTGGCGGACCGGGACCCGTCCGACCAGGTCCCCGGAGCCCTGGACCTCGCGAGCGCCGTCGCCGTCATCGGAGCGCTGTGCGTGCTCGTGCTCGGACACGACGCCATCTGTGCCGAGCGCGAGACAGGGTTGCTGGAGGCGCATCTCGCGCAGGGCGTTTCTCCCCTCGAACACCTCGGCGGCAAGATCCTGGGCACCTGGTCGGCCGTGTCACGGCTGTTGGTGCTCCCCCTGGGTCTGGCGCTGGGGGCCTTGCTCGTGCTGGGGCCCTGGCCGATGGGCCCCGCCATCACAGGGCGGATCGCCAGCTTCTGGCTGGCCAGTGGCCTGCTGCTGGGGACGTGGACGGTCCTGGCCGTCACCGTCTCGGCCTGGACCCGGAGGTCCTCGACGGCGATGCTCGTGCTCGTCGCGGTCTGGCTCGCCCTGACGCTCGTCTGGCCGGGTGCGATGCGCGGGATAACGGATGCCCGTGAACCGCTGCCCGACCCGGCCCGGACCGAAGAACGCATCGTTCAGGCCGTAGAATCGGCCAAAGCGGTTTACCGGGATGGTATCCGGACGTTCCGCGAACGACACGGACGGTCACCGGAGGGTCCCGAACTCGGAGCCATCCGGCTCCATTACGTCCGCCACGTCCTCGACCGCGTCACGCATCACGTGAGCGTACACGCGCTGGCCCGGCAGCGTTGGAACGGGACCTTCGAGCGCCTGGTGGGCACTTCTTTCCCGGCGGCCTTTCACGCGGCGGCCCGGAGCCTGGCCGGAACCGACGTGAGGTCCCAGGAGCGGGTGCTGGAGAGCGCCAACGCGCACCTCCGTTCCCTGAAGCTCCTGGCGGATCAGAGGGCGATCGCGGGCCACGACGAACCACCGCCTCTCGAGGCCCTGCCCCCTTTCACCGTGCCGGTTCTCCCCTGGCGCGTCTGGCTGGCCCCGATCGGTCGGTTGGTGGGGGTCGTGGGTATCTGGTGCACCGTGCTCGTGGTTGTGGCCGCCCGGGGCGTGCGGAGGACCCGGTTGGATGGCGGACGCGTTCGCCGGGACGGGCACGCTGCGCGGACAGCTTGATCTTCACCGATATTTAATGCAAAATTATTGCATTCTTACCGGTGAAATGAGGATTCCGATGCGCGTTTCGCGATTCATGACGGCCATCCTGGCCACGCTGGCCCTGTCGGCCTGCTCCGTACCCGTCGCCCACCTGGACCTCGCCATGGCAACCCGGCGTCCACAGCTCGCGCGGGCCACGAGCGAGGCTTCACTGGGCCTGCGCCGTGACCGGATCCGGCTGGTCGTGGTCGATGACCACGAGGTCCAGCTCGTCGGACAGGCCGGCGCCATCCGCGGTGCCGGTGCCTGGGTCAGCCCGGGGAATCATACGGAACCCGCCGAGGGCTACGAAGCGCCCGCACGCCCGGACGGCGCCTTCACGATCGAGGTCCATGCGCACGCCGGTGAGTCGATCACGCTCTGGGCGTATCGCGACCTGCCCGATGGCCGGCGGGACTACTCGCAGCCCCTCGTGCTCCGCGTTCCCTGACGTCCCGGCCGGACAGCATGGTCCGAGGGCCGCACCGGAGTTCCGGTGCGGCCCTCGTTTTCTGCACCTGGCTCTGACGGACAGGATGCGGGAAACCTGCTCAGCTCAGCGCAGCGCGACGAGCTTGGGCTTGGTCGGCTTGGTCGGCTTGTGGGGGCACTCGGGATCATCGCAGGCGATCGCGGGCAGGGAAAGCCCCAGCACGGCGATCAGACCCAGCAGCAGACGCGTCATGTGGACCTCGCATTCGATGGGTAGGACAGAGAGTATGACTCTCGCTTCACCACCTTACCATGATGCAATAACCATGCAATAACCCACCCGGCAAGCCAGGCCCTTCGAGAGGACGCTCTGGTGATCTAGCCAAACTTATTGCATGATATTTGCAATAGTGAAAGGAGCGTCCCATGTCCTCACGTCTGCCCGTCACGGTCCTGTCGGGCTTCCTTGGAGCCGGCAAGACCACCGTGCTCGGACACGTGCTTCACGCCGACCACGGCAAGCGCGTCGCCGTCATCGTCAACGACATGAGCGAGGTGAACATCGACGCGGCCCTGGTGCGCCAGGGCCAGGTCAGCCTGGAACGCGCCGAGGAGAAGCTCGTCGAGATGAGCAACGGCTGCATCTGCTGCACGCTGCGCGAGGACCTGCTGGTGGAGGTCGGGCGGCTGGCCCGCGAGGGACGATTCGATTATCTGCTCGTGGAATCGACGGGCATCTCCGAACCGATGCCCGTCGCCGAGACGTTCACGTTCACGGACGAGGCCGGCGACAGTCTATCGGATGTGGCCCGGCTGGATACCATGGTCACGGTGGTCGATGCCTCCAACTTCCTGCGGGACTACGAAGAAAGCGCCTACCTGAAGGAAAAGGGGCTCGAACTCGACGAGACGGACGAGCGGACCGTGGTCGATCTCCTCGTGGATCAGATCGAGTTCGCCAACGTCATCCTGGTCAACAAGACGGACCTGGTGGATGCAGCCGATCTCGAAAGGCTCGAGGCGATCTTGCGATCGCTGAATCCCGATGCGCGGATCGAGCGCATCACGCGCGGTAAGGTGGATCCGTCACGGATCCTGGACACCGGACTTTTCGATTTCGAGCAGGCCGCATCGGCTCCGGGCTGGATGCAGGTCCTGCGCGGTGAGGAAGCCCCCGAAACCGAGGAGTACGGGGTCTCGAGCTTCGTGTTCCGATCCCGCGTCCCGTTTCATCCGCAGCGCTTCTGGGACTTCATCCACGCCGACTGGAACGGGATCCTGCGTTCCAAGGGTTTCTTCTGGCTGGCCGATCGCCCGGAGTTCGTGGGGATGTGGTCGCAGGCCGGAGGCGCCTGTGGCTACGAGCCGATGGGCGTCTGGTGGGCGGACACCCCCGAAGAGGAGTGGCCGGACGATGCCGGGATGCGCGCGGACATCACGCGCAACTGGGAGGGTGAGACCGGCGATCGCCGCCAGGAACTGGTCTTCATCGGCGTTGACCTCGACGAGGCCGCCTGGACCCGTCAACTCGAGGCGTGCCTGCTGACGGAAGACGAGCTCCGCGCGGGATCCGAGATGTGGGCCCGATTCGAGAGTCCCTTCCCTCGCTGGGTGCTGGCCTGAGGCGGGCACCGGAAACTCACCCGAAAGGAATCTGCGATGAGCCAGGTGTGTGCGACCTCGAGTATCGAGCGGATCCGGGACATCCCGGCTCTCGTGCATCTGTACCGTCCCGATACCTCGGTGCTCGTCCTCGAGCGTGACCTGATGCCGGAGATCCTGGGCGATGCACGCGATCGGCTATCCCGGGCCCCGGCACATCACGTCTTCACCGTGCGGAGCGCCGATCCCGCCCTGGCCGATCGCGTCGCACAGGAACTGGGGGAAGGGCCTCTCGCGCAGGATGTTCTCACCTGGACGGAAATCCTTGCCGATCTGACGGGGGTACCGCACGTCGGGATCCGGCTCGCACGCGTCGAGCGGGCCATGTGTCCGCGGTTCCACGTGGATCGGGTCACGGTGCGCCTCGTGACGACCTACATCGGGGAAGGGACCGAGTTCATCGACCAGAGCGACATCGATCGCCGCTGGCTCGGTCACGAGACCCCCGACCCGCGTGAGGACCACCCGGATCTGCGGCGGAGCGGGAGTCCGATCCACCAGGCCCGAGCCGGTGACGTCGTGCTGCTGAGAGGTGAAAGCTGGATCGCGGGCGAGGGGAAAGGGGCGGTACATCGCTCCCCGCCTGCCTCGCACGCCTCACCACGGCTCGTCCTGACGCTGGACCCCCTTGGATGAGCACCTGGCAGGTCTTCCTCGTGGGGACGGCCCTGGCCGCCGTGACTGTCGGGGGCGGATTCTGGTTGACATGGCTCGAATCCCTGGAGATCAATCGCTCGCGTCTCGAGACGTGGATGGCTCTGGGAACCGGGTACCTGGTCGCGATGGTCTGGCTGGACCTGGTTCCGGAATCCCTCGAACGGCTGGACGGAAACGTCCAGCTGCTGGCTGGATGGGTCCTTGCCGGTATCGCGATCGCCCACGCAGCCGACCACGGACTGTCACCGTGGCTGTCCACCCTGTTGCCTCGCTCCGAAACGGCAGCAGGTGACGGCTGCGACGCGGACGCATTCCACGCCACCGGTTGTTCCGGCCACGGACACGGACACGGTCACGAGCACGACCACTCCCACGGGTACGGGCACGCGCATGGTCACGAACACGGCCAGGGTGCGCACGTCGGTCCGGCAATCGCCTGCCTGGCCGTGTGTAGCCTCTTCGACGGCGTGACCCTCGCGAGTGCCCTCCAGGCCGGGCAGCATCTCGGTGGCAAGGTGACCCTGGGCCTGTTGCTGCACCTCGTGCCGGAAGGTCTCCTGGCCTCGTGCCTGGTTCTGGGCCGCGGTGGCAGTGAGTCCGTGGCCAGGAGGGCAGCGATCCTCGTGGGCGCGGCCCTCCTGGTAGGTGTGTCGGTGAGCGTCCTCCTGAGTCCCCTGGCCGGGAGCCTGCTGCCACTGAGCACGGGGATCCTTCTCCAGGTGGCCCTGAGCGAACTCCTCCCGGGCACGTCACGGACCCGAGCCGCTACCCTGGCCCTCGTGCTGGGCGCCGTGGCCGTCTGGCTGGAAACCTGGCTGATCCCCCACGCCGGGGGCTGACGAACGACGCCCGGGACAGGTCCTTCGCCCGGCCTTATTGCAACATTCTTGCATTTGATCAAGAATCAAGCATCGAGAAAGGACGTGTCCCTTGAGCAAGATCCCCGTCACGGTGCTCACCGGTTTCCTCGGGTCCGGCAAGACGACCCTGCTGAATCGCATCCTGACCGAGCATCACGGCCAGCGCATCGCGGTCATCGAGAACGAGTTTGGCGAGATCGGTATCGACCAGGCCCTGGTGATCAACGCCGACGAAGAAGTGTTCGAGATGAACAACGGCTGCATCTGCTGCACCGTGCGAGGCGATCTCATCCGGATCCTGGGTAACCTCGTGAAGCGTCGGGACAGATTCGACCGCATCGTGCTGGAGACGACGGGGATGGCCGATCCGGGCCCCGTCGCCCAGACGTTTTTCATGGACGACGACATCCGGGACCAGTTCCATCTCGATGGCATCGTCACCCTCGTGGACGCGCATCACGTGGCGCTGCACCTCGAGGACTCCAGCGAATGCCGGGAGCAGATCGCCTTCGCCGACGTGCTGGTCCTCAACAAGTGCGACCTCGTCGATCTCGCGACGGTGGAGGCCATGGAGCAACGCATCCGCTCGATGAATGCCCTGGCGAAGATCGTCCGGAGCGAGCATGCCCGGGTCGACCTCGCGACCGTACTGGATGTCGGTGGATTTGACCTGGAAAGGGCCATCCAGATGAAACCGACCTTCCTGGAACCCGAGTACCCGTTCGAGTGGAGCGGGGTTTATGACCTGACGACCCCGGATGTTCAGATCGCACTCGAAGACGGCCCGGACGAAAGTCTCGATCTGGTATGGATCCCCACCTCGGCGCTCACGCTCGCGGTGGGAAGCGAGACGGTGGAGCGCGCCAACCGGGTGTGGGCCGGTGAACCGACCCGGGTCAGCTCCGGACAGCGTCACGTGGTGGATCCGGCCGTTCCCGTGACCCTGGACCTGAGCCCGGCCGGCGTCAAGGCATTCGCTTTCACCCTTCCCGCCCCCGGGCGGTATGCCCTGTTCAGTCAGCACCATCCCTCCGAGTTCGACTTGCGCGTGCTCACCCGGGAAACCCCGCTCGAGCCGCTGGTATCGGAAGCCTTCGCGGCAGGTCACACCCACGATGACGAGGTGGGTTCGGTGGGAATCCAGATGGCCGGCGACCTTCACCCCGAAAAGCTGAATGCCTGGCTGTCTCGGCTGCTGCGCGAACAGGGGAACGACATCTTCCGGATGAAGGGAATCCTGTCGCTGGCGGGCTCGCCGAACCGGTTCGTGTTTCAGGGAGTCCACATGCTCTTCGATGGGCAGGAAGACCGCCCCTGGGGAGAGGCCCAGCGCGTGAACAACCTCGTTTTCATCGGTCGAAAGCTCGACCGCGAGATGCTGAACCGGGAGTTTCGCGCGTGTCTGGCCTGATGCCTTCCGCGGGCCTGAAGCCTGCGAGCCTCACACCGGGAGCCCGAGCGGACGCCGGAGATCACGTGACGGGCCTGGTCATGAACCGACCAGGCACGCACCTGGCCGCCGGCAGCGGTGCCGGCCACGTCCGGATCTTCGATGCCGCCTCGGGGGAGCAGGCGGGGGAGCCAGCCGGCCTCGTGGGGGGCGTCCTCACGATGGCCTGGTCCCCTGACGGGACCTGGCTCGCCTTCGCCGGTCAGGACCCGCATGTGTATCTGTGGTCTCGACTGACGGGAGAACACATGCGTCTGGGCGGGCATGACCGGTGGGTCGACCGGCTGGCATGGTCCCCGTCGGGTAAAGAGCTTGCCGTGGCCTCCGGGCGGCAGCTGCACATCTGGACACCTGGCGATGGATCCAGCCGCGAGTTCGAGGAGCTCCCGAGCGCCGCGACCGGGCTTGCCTTCAGCCGGAATGGCAAGGACCTCTTGGTGAGCGCCTACGGCGGGCTCCGGATCGTGCCCGTCCACCCCGGTCGCCCCCCGCGCGTCCTGGCCTGGCAGGGGTCGCTCATCTCGATGGCTCCGAGCCCGGATGGTCACGTCGTGGCCTGTGGCAGCCAGGACCGGTCCGTCCACTTCTGGCGGCTGGCTTCCGGTCGTGACTCCGAGATGCGTGGTTTCACCTATAAACCCGAAGCGCTGGCCTGGGATGCGGATTCGACCTTGCTCGCGACCGCGGGTGATGCCTCCATCTGCGTCTGGTCCTTCCTCGGCCGAGGGCCCGAAGGCACCAGCCCTACGGTCCTGGAAGGGCACGAGGGACCATGCACTGCGCTCGCCTTCGCACCTCGCCAGCGCATGCTGGCCAGCGGTGGACGGGATGGGCGGCTGATCCTCTGGAACCCCACCCGGTCGAAATCCCCGGGCGCCATCGGCGAGGCGTCCAGTCCCGTCACGGCGGTCGCCTGGGGGATACCCGGGACGAGCCTCTGGACGGGGCACGACGAGGGATGGGCCATCCGCTGGTCCCTCCCGGGAAGATGAAACAGGTTCCCCCATGTCCGAAATGGCACTCTTTGCCCTGGGGCTCGGCCTCGGCGTTCGCCACGCCACCGACCCCGATCATGTCGTGGCCGTCACGACCCTCGTCCAGCGTGAGCGCGGTCTCGGTCGGATCCTGGGCGTGGCAGCCCTCTGGGGTCTGGGTCACACCCTGACCTTCGTGGTCGTGGGGCTGCTGGTCCTCGTCGCGGGCCTGCGGATGCCGCCAACCGTGGAACGGCTGGCCGAGGGGCTCGTGGCCCTGACGCTGGTCGGGCTAGGCATCTGGCACCTGGGCCGGGAATGGCGACCGCCTACCGGGGTCGTGACGACCGACCGGGGCAGCGGCATGCGTTCGATGGGCGTGGGCGTCATACACGGCCTGGCCGGCTCGGCGGGTATGGCCCTGCTGTTCGGCTCGACGCTGCACGGCCCCCTGCAAACCATCGGCTACCTGCTGGCCTTCGGGGTCGGGACCGTGATCGGCATGCTGGCGCTGACAGGCGCAGCCTCCCTGCCGCTGGGCTGGCTCATCGGCTCAGGTGGGCGCTGGCGGCTCGTCACCGTGCACGCCTCGGCTCTGCTCGCGATCGCCCTCGGGGTGACGATGCTCATTGCGAGTGCGAGAGGAGGATGACCCCTTGAACCTGTTCAAGAAACGGGATGCCGAGGATCCTCAGCAAGCTGCACGACTGCAGGCCATCCGGGAGTTGAGGGAAACCATCAGACGCATCCTGACGTGCACCGAGGACGACACGGTCATCGTTCAGGAGCTGGCATGCATGGAGCCTGGCTGCCCCCCTATCGAGACCGTCATCGGGATCCAGCGTCAGGACGGCAGCCAGACGACCATCAAGATCCACCTGCCCGTCACCGAGGTCTCGGAGTGGACCCTGATCGCGCACCTGGCGAGCGCCCCGTGTCCGTGCCCGGAGGACCGGGTGAGCTGAACGCGAGGGGGGCTGACACGATGATGTGTCAGCCCCCCTCGCGTTCATGGCGTCACTTCATGAAGACGTAGGCGACGAGGGCCAGGACGAGGCCCATCACCACGGTACCGATCGCAACCCCCGCCTGAGGCGAGAGCACCTTGGGCTCGACTTCGGCAGCAACAGGGGCATGGTCATGGTGCGACACGGGCATCCTCCGGAATCAGGTTGGCGACGTCCATCCATGATACCAGCCCCGCGGCCCCGCCAAGCGCCCCTTGCAGGGTGCTGCATCGCAAGTGATGCTCACCGGGCGCACCTGGCCCGGAGGGGACATCCATGCCCGAGAGTCCCGACCTGCCTGGAGCCGACACGCACCCGTCAGGATCCGTCCTGCCCGGACCCGTCCGGGCGCTGCTCACGACCCTGCCGCCGTCATGCACCGGACCCGACACGGCATGCCCCGACACCGATGCCGGCTGGCGCATCCGGCGCGAGGTGGCCCGGACCCTGGGTCGTTCGGGGCTCCTCGCGGCGCACTGGCCCCGCGGGCTCGGCGGACGATCGGCCCCCCTCGCCGAGGTAGCTCGCTGGCGCGAGCAGGTTGCGATCGCGGGTCTGCACCTGAACCACGCCATCGTGTCCGGGATACGCTGGATCGGGGGCCCTATGCTCGCGCACGGCACGGCATCACAGCAGGCCGAGTGGGCCCCCCCGGTGGCCCGTGGCGAGTGGACCTGCGCGCTCGCCGTCACCGAGGAGCAGGCCGGGTCGGACCTGGGGGCGATCGCCACCCGGGCCGAGCGATTTCCGGGCGGATACCGGCTCGCGGGCACGAAATCTCGGGTCTCCTTCGCCCATCGAGTGAGCCACCTGCTGGTCCTGGCCCGGACGGAACACCTGGCGCGCGGGGTGGCGGGGCTGACGGCCTTCCGGGTGCCCGCAAGGACCCCGGGCCTCACGTGGCAGCGACGAGCGACGGCCGGTACGGGCCATCCGCTCTTCCGGGTCCGGTTCGACGAGGTCCGCATCGACGAGAGCTGGCGAATCGGCGACGCTGGCCAGGGGTTCGAGGTGGTGCACGATGCCCGCTGGAGTGGCGACACCCCCGTCGAGCGGGCCGCCCTGTTCACGCATGCGGTCGGAAGCCTCGCCCGGCAGAGCGCGCTCTGCGCCGTTCGAGGACCGCACGACGCAAACCGGCGGATCGCGGAACTCGCGCACGAGGCCGAGGCCTGGACTCGGCTGGCATGGCAAGCCGTGCATCATCCGGAACATGCCGACCTCGAGCGCTGGGCGAGCCGACGCGACGAAGCCGCTCGATGGCTGAAGCTCGGGGATGTCCTGGCCACGCTGGGCCAGGGCGAACGGGCACGAGGCCTGTGGGCGCACGCAGGCACCCTGCATGCCGGCACGACGGTCGAGGGGCTGCAGCGGCTCGCGAGCCTCGGACGGTATGACCTCTGGGACCCGATCCGGACATGATCGCGAATCATGTCTGGCATCCAGGCCCGGGGCTCGGGATGGCCTGCTGGGACCGCACGGGACATCCGGGAGGCCTGTGGGGCCCCGATCCGGGAGCTCGGACCCTGTGGGTGGTCGGATGGGACTTCGTCCGGGGATGGTGGCGGGCCCGGTTGAGCCCCGTGGTCACGTGGCTCGGACAGCCCGAGGCCGCCTGGGGCTCATGGGACGTGGCGGCCGGCGCACGCCGCCCCTGGGAACGACCGCCCGGAACCCTCGAGCAGCTCACCGATGGATGGCTCGTCCGGGAAAGCCGGGAGATGCGCACACTGTGCCGCCACCTGTTCGAGCAGACGCTGGCGCACGCCCGGAGTCGACATCAGTTCGGGCGTCCGATCGGGACGTTCTGGGCCATCCAGGAACATCTGCTGACCTGGGAAACCGGAATCGTGAACTGGGGGGCCCTCCTGGACGAGGGCCCCCCGGGGGCGCTGGCCTGGCGGCGGTCCCGTCAGGAAGCGCTGCAAGCCTTGAGGGCCTGTGCCGCGATCGCCGCCGGGACGGCACACGACCGGGCTCCGCCCTTCGGCCCCGTGCTGCACGAGGTCCGGCGACGACTCACGCGCTGGCCGCTGCCGGTTCTGGAGTAGCCGGGAGGACTTTCCGGAACACGAAGACCATGAGGCCCATCGAGACGAGCAGGTACAGGGCTGCCAGGAAGAAGGGCGCGCCCGGCACGTACGGAACGGCCTCCTTCGCGGAGAAGTGAGCGAACAGGGGAGCAGCGATGAGCGGGCTGATGATGCCCGTGAGGCTCGTGAGGCTCGTGACGGCCCCCTGCACGGCGCCCTGCTCTCGCGGGTCGACCTGGCGAGACAGGATGGCCTGCACGGCCGGTCCCGAGATGCCCCCCAGGCTGGCGAAGGCGATGATCGCATACATCATCCAGCCCTGGGTCGCCAGACCGTACCCGATCTGGGCCAGCAGCGTGAGCCCGAGCCCGAAGTAGACGGCCCGACGATCGCCGAGGCGGGGGAGCAGCACGCGGATGAGGCCGCCCTGGACGATGGCGGACCCCAGCCCGACCACGGCGAGCGAGGTGCCGGTATGGGCCATGTCCCAGCCGAAACGCGCCTTGGTGTAGAGCACCCAGACGTTCTGCAGGCTCGACTGGGACATCCACGAGAAGAACAAAGCGAGCGCGATCCAGGTCACCCGGCGATCGCGCACCAGCAGAGCGAAGGCATGGATGGGGTTGGCCTGTTTCCACGTGAACGCGCGGCGGCGTTCGAGAGGATGCGATTCGGGAACCCTCAGCCAGCCGTAAAGCGCGTTGGCGAGAGCCAGTCCCCCGGCGACCCAGAACGGGAGACGCGGGCCGAAGTGACCGAGAAGACCGCCCAGTGCAGGGCCCAGGATGAAGCCCAGACCGAATGCGGCGCCCACCAGTCCGAAGTTCTTGCCTCGATCCTCGGGGGCGCTGACATCGACGATGTACGTGGTCGCGACCGTCAGGCTCC
>JBIIHZ010000101.1:0-6682 GCA_044235265.1 Candidatus Sericytochromatia bacterium | reverse complement strand
GGTGGACGGAGAGCGATTTGCGAAAAGGTGATGCTCCCCCATGATGGGTGTCTGCATATGTCGACATCATGACCTTGTCTGGATTTCCAGACATCGCTATGATGTCGATACATGCAGACAGATGACTCCCAGATGAAGAGCAGACCCTTTCGCGTCATGGACGCGTGTGACCTCGGTGCGGCCGTGCGTCACTTCCGCACCCTCGCGGGCCTGACGCAGGCGGAACTCGCTACCCGGGCGGGTCTTCACCGTTCTTACCTGTCGGAGCTGGAAAGCGGCAAGACCACCGAGGCCACCGAGCGCCTTCTGGGGCTGTTTCGCGAACTGGGCGTCCGCATCACCGTGGGGCCCCAGGAGTGGTGACATCCCGCTCCGATCGCCTTTCCGTCTGGATGTACGGGGTCCACGTGGCTACCCTGACCCGGCACCGCGATCGCCGAAACCCGCATCAATACCTAGTGGAGGCGCAGGGATTCGAACCCTGAACCAAGGGATTATGAGTCCCCTGCTCTGACCGTTGAGCTACACCTCCGGGGAACCTGATTGTATCACGGGCGATCGGGGCCTTCTGATACCCCCACGTCGTCCTCATCCTGCTCCCCCGGATCCATATCAGGACGGTCCTGATCACAAGTTTTGATGGGTATTTAATGCGAAGCGGATAGCCCGATCCCGGAGCCAGGGAGAATGCTGGGGTGAGAGCGACGCTACAAGCTTCGTGGTTTTCGAAAGGGCAGGATATGGACGTGACGGGCTCGAGCGCATCGGGAGCGAGAACATCAGCCCCGGCTACCCGGGTGAAATCGGCTTCTGCGAATCGTTCCTCAGCCCCCGTCCGCGGATCCGCCGCATTGCTCGAGTACCGGGCGACCATGGACGAGTTGGCGGGCGGCCTGAAGGCGATGAAGCAATTCCTCAAGCGACAGCATTCCTTGAGCACGTTGGTCATGAAGAACATCCCGTGAACACGACGGGGCAATCCTGACATGTGACCAGGGCCCCCTCCGCGACGGAGGGGGCCCTTCAGTTCGACTTCCCGGGTTCTTCAGTGGCGACCCTGGAAGATCTGCTTGCTGAGGTCGTTGAGGTCGTAGTTCGACTGGAGACGTTCCTGACGGGTGAGCCCGGCGTCGCGACGCTGGATGATGTCGACCCGGGTCTCGCGGAGTTCCTGGCGGATGGGTGCGGCTTCCTGGCGGGTGAGGGTGCCATCGGCGCGACCGGCGCGGATGCGGGCCTGGAGGTTGTCGACGCGGTTGGGGATGTTCATTTCGGGGCTCCTTCCGGGTTGGCGGGCGATGCTCGGACCGCCCTGCGCTTCACGAGTAGGTCATCCGTGAGGCTGCTCACCGGGCGTTCACCAGTCTCCGAACGGGTCCGGTCACCGGCGTCTGGACATCGTCCGCGCGGCTGGCTAGCATGGCGGGCGTCACGCATCCGGAGGCACCTTTCGATGGCAGATTATCCCGCGCAGATCCTCGCGTTCATGGTCGAGACTCTCGGTCCCGATCGCCCGCTTCATGCGGCTCTCCAGCACATGGGCCGCGGCATTCCGCGTCAGGCCAAGGTCGAGCTGACGCAGCGCTTCGGCCGCGACATCTCCATCGGAGAGGCCCTCGAGCAGCTGCGCGCTGCTCACGCCTAGACGGTTCACCCCGCCACCACCCGGAGGGTACGTCGTGCAGCTCCATCCCATCCTGGTTCACCTTCCCATTGCCGCGAGCTGGCTCGGCCTCGGTTTCGAGATCTGGTCGCGTCTGCGCGATCGCGAGGAGGCCCTTTGGGCGTCCGACGCGACGGTCGTCGCCGGCGCCGTCGGGGCGATCGGAGCCGTGATCAGCGGGAAGCTGGTCGAGGAAGCGGCCGAGGAGCTGCCCGGCATCCATGACGTCTTCGAGGCCCACGAGCGCCTGGGGTACGTCGCGGCAGCCGCCTTCCTGCTCGTGCTGGCCTACCGGGTCTGGTGCCGTCGCAGGGGCGGGGATGCGCTCGCTGGCTGGGGTCGCCTCGTGACCGCCGCCCTCCTGGTCGCCCTCACGGGCGCGACGGGCTTCTTCGGTGGCCGGCTCGTCTACGAGCACGGCGCCGGCGTCACGGCCCCGGGGGCGGAGCTCACCGCGCCCGAACACGAGCACGAGCAAGATGCCCCGACCGTGCCAGGTTCATCGGGCGGCGAGGTCGGATCGGGGGAAGCAGCCGAAGCCGGGGATGCCGAGGAAGCCAGGGAAGCCCCGGAACCTGGCGAGGCGCCGGAAAGTGAGGACGCTTCGGCGTCGCTTCAGTAGTTTCTCCGGTGAGAGGGATGACCTCGCCCGGGTAAGTTGAGAGAAAGACACAAGGAAGCATCGTCCCCGAGACAAGGAGGGGCCGGTGCATCGAACCTCCGGAGGAACCATGGCCATCCAGCTTGCCGGCGTGCCCGTCATCAGCTTGCAGGACTATCGCTCCGGCGACGAGGCACGTCGCGGGCGCTTCATCCAGGGGCTCGGGCAGGGACTCCGGGAGTACGGGTTCATCACCCTGGAGCATCACCAGGTGGACCATGGCCTGATCCGCAAGGCCTATGCGCTGTTCCGGGAGTTCTTCGCCCTGCCCTCCGAGGCCAAGCTGCGCTACGCGAAGGTCGAGGGGGGCCAGCGCGGCTACACCGCTTTCGGGGTCGAGCATGCCAAGGACCACCCCGTCGGTGACCTCAAGGAATTCTGGCACGTCGGGCGCGAGATCCCGGCCGGGCATGCCTATGCCGGCCACTATCCGGGCAACGTCTGGCCGGCCGAGTTGCCCGACCTCCAGCCCACGATGCTCGAGCTCTACCGCCAGCTCGACGCCTGTGTGGAGGACCTTCTCCAGGCGCTCGCGGTCTACTTCGAGCTCCCGCTCGACACCTTCAGCAAGATGGTCGTGGACGGCAACTCGGTCGTGCGGGCGATCCACTACCCGCCGCTCGGTCCCGAGGCCGACCCGCGGGCCGTGCGCGCCGCCGCGCACGAGGACATCAACATGATCACCCTGCTCTGCGAGGCCACCAGCTCCGGGCTGGAACTCCTGACCCGCCAGGGCGAGTGGCTGCCCGTCGATGCGCTCGAGGGCCAGATCGTGGTCGATGCCGGTGACATGCTGCAGCGGGTCACCAACCACGTGATCCCGTCGACCACGCATCGCGTGGTGAACCCTCCCGGTGACGCGAACGAGCCGCGCTACTCGATGCCCTACTTCGTGCATCCGTTCAGCGCCTGCAACCTCGAGGTGCTGCCGCGCTTCGTCACGCCGGACCAGCCGGCGCGCTACGAGCCGATCACCGCGGATGCCTTCCTCACGGAACGCCTGCGCGAGATCGGCCTGCTGAAGTAGGCCCGTTCAGGGAGTCGTGCCGGCCCCCATGCACGTGGAACATTCCACGGTGGTATCGCCTTCGCACTGATCACACGGGGCCGTGCCATAACCGCCGGGATGGTCCATCCAGCCCGACCCCGCGCAGTTGCGGCAGGTGATTTCTCCTTCACCGTGACAGGCCGTACAGGTGTGCATGTGTTCCTCCGCGCAGGGCCGGAGGTCACTTCCCGTCCGGCCGGTTCCAGATCACCTTCCAGGGCCCCCAGGTGCCATCCGGTCCCTTCACGTGCACCCAGACGAGACGCCGTTCGACGCTCTCGATTCCGGGCATCCGCGCGCTCAGGCGGCCGGCGCTCCCCGACAGGGGCATCCCCGTCCCGCTGGCTCCGGGTCGGTCGAGGAAGGCCTCGCCGAGGCTCGGAGTCTTCGTGACGGTGCTGACCGAGAGAATACCATCCTGGAGCCCCGCCATGCTCACCTCGGGACCCGCCGCCGCACCGGGGTTGTCCGCCAGGCGCAGCACGTGGAGCATCATCGGGCGGTTTTCCTGCCAGAACTTCGCGACGCGCTCGAAGGGGGGATCGAAGCCATCGCGGAAGGAACCTACCTCGATGGTGTAGGCGAGGGTCCCGAGCTTCTCGAAGGCCCAGTCCACGTCGTCACCCGAGTTCACGTACATCTGGCTGCCCTGGTAGGCGTCGTAACCCGACAGCTTGCCCAGCTGCGCCCCGACGAGCGCCAGACGCCTGTCGGGCGGGGGCGCGGAGGTCTTGTCCCAGGACCACATCACGGCATTGCTGAACGAGTGATACGTCAGGAGAAACACGGGCTTGATGCGCATCATCAGGTCGCGCATGGCCTGGGTCTCGGGCTCCGAGAAGGCCGAGGCGCCCCGGAACACGTCCGATTCCCGGTTGCCGGAATCACCCGCGGTGCCCCATGACGCGTCGTAATTGCGGTTGAGGTCCACGCCGACGTTCCGGACCCCGCCCGTGACGCGGTTGGTGTTCTTGCGGTGGTTGTCGCCCTGCTCGGCCAGGATGTGGCCGTCGGGGTTCACCATGGGGACCAGCCAGATGTCACGGGTCTTGACCCAGGCCGTGATCTCGGGATCCTGGCCGTCCTGCTCGAGCAGCAGACGGGCCATGTTCAGGACCATCTCGGGCGTGACCAGCTCGCGGGCATGGTGGCAGCCGGCATAGAGCACGGTCGGGGAACCCTCCGGGGCGCGCCTGAGGTGCAGGGCCCACAGCGGGCGATTGGCCTTGCCCTGGCTCGTTTCCCAGCTCTTGCCCACGGCCACCAGCTCCACGCGGTCGGAGTACCGTGCGGCCAGCTGTTTCAGCGCGGTCTGGAGCTCCTCGAACGTGTGGTAATCCGGGTCGAACGTCCGGACGCGCGGGACGTCGGTCCGCAGCGTCACGCGCATCCCCAGGTTCTTCGCCAGCATGTACTGCTCGCGGTCGAGGGTCGTCCAGATCGTCTTGCGCGTCCGATCCTTGCCCCACACGTCGAGCCCGGCGTCCACGAGCTTCTGGACCTGCTGGCGGTCCGTGTAGACCAGTTCCACGGCAGCCGTCCCGGCACGAGCCAGGGCGCGCTCGACGGCCTGCGGACCCGTCGTGTCGGGGCGTGCACCGGGCAACCCGCAACTCGCGAGCGTCAGTCCCATCGCCGCGATCAGTCGCCACGCGCCGTTGCGTCCGCTCATCGTCACCCTCCTGCCAGCCAGTCGAGGATCCCCTTGATCTCTCGGTGGTTAATTATAGGTTAATTCGCGTTGAAGTTGCGAGGAGATCATGATCTCCTGGGACGATCGGGCGTGGGGTCCGAACCGGATACCCGGCGCGGCCTCAGGTCAGGTGGCGCAGCATCCCCCGGGTGGGCTAGCATGGGGGCATGAGCACGTCCGAACTGCCGCCAGGTCCGCTGCCCCCGTCCCTCGCCGAGGAACCCGGCGTGGAGCGCATGCACCGCGAGGAGATCCGCAAGGACGACGGTCGTCGCCTGATCTACTTCCGCTTCGAGTCCGTCGAGGAAGACGCCTGAGATGTCCGAGCTGCGCTGGAATCCCGTGATGCGTGAATGGGTGGCCACGGCCACCCACCGTCAGGACCGGACCTTCTTCCCTCCGCCCGGCTACTGCCCCATCTGCCCGACGGCCGAGGGAGGCTTCCCGACCGAGGTCCCGGCCCCGAGCTACGAGTACGTCGTCTTCGAGAACAAGTTCCCCTCGTTCCGGATGCCGGCTCCCGAGCCCGCGGTGGACGCCGTCGAGCTTTGCCCGGTCATGCCGGCCACGGGCGTCTGCGAGGTCGTGCTCTACACCCCGCACCACGAGGGCACCCTGCGCGATCGCCCCGTGCGCGAGATCGAGCGCCTCGTCCGGGTCTGGCAGGATCGCTATGCCGACCTCGGTTCCCGCCCGGGCATCGACTACGTCTTCATCTTCGAGAACAAGGGCGAGGCCATCGGCGTCACGCTGCCGCACCCGCACGGCCAGATCTACGCCTTCGACTTCATCCCGCCGCGCATCGGTCGGGAGGTCGAGAGCGAGGAACGGCACCATGCCATCACGGGTACCTGCCTCCACTGCGACCTGATCGCCATGGAGCGGCGCGACGGTCGTCGCATCGTGGCCGAGAACGACCACTTCCTGGCCGTCGTGCCGTTCTACGCGCGCTATCCCTACGAGGTCCACGTCTACCCGAAGGCGCACCACGCCAGCATCCTGGGGTTCCGGGCCGCCGAGCGTCTCGACTTCGCGCGCATCCTCAAGACCGTCATGATCAAGTACGACGGCCTCTTCGGCTTCTCGCTGCCCTACATGATGGTCATGCACCAGGCCCCCACCGACGGGGTCGATCGCCCGGGCAGTCACGTTCACGTCGAGTTCTATCCCCCCAACCGCACGGCGACCAAGCTCAAGTTCCTGGCCGGCTGCGAATCCGGGGCGGGCACGTTCATCAACGACACGCTGCCCGAGGACAAGGCCGCCGAGCTGCGGGACCTCCCCTTCGAGCTCGACTGAGCGGGAACTCTCGTCCAGCCTGACCTCGTCGTCTCCCCCCGGGACGGCGCAAGATCGTCCCCGGGATCGGTGTCCCGGGAGGTATCTTTCATGCGCAAGTCCAGGTGGTGGCCCGCCCTCGTGGCCGCATTCGTGCTGACGTCGTGTGCCCAGGCCCTTCAGGGCAAGGTGGAGGCGGCTCTCGATCCGTCACTGGGTCCCCAGACCCTGGCCTTCCAGAGCGGGATCTATCAGTCTCGCGGGGAGGCTCTGCCGCTTCGAGAGGATGACCTGATCCGCGTGGGCGTGTCCGAGGGGCTCGTCCTCTACCGGTTACGG
>JBIIHZ010000100.1:0-6754 GCA_044235265.1 Candidatus Sericytochromatia bacterium | reverse complement strand
CGGCCTTGCGGTCGTTGCGAGCCGTGATGCTCGGCACGCCACCGAGATCCTTCACCCACTGCAGGACGTTTCGCAGCATGTAGATGGCGAAGGTGGGCGGCGTGTTGTAGAGCGAATCGTTCTTGACGTGGTTCCGGTACGCGAGCATGGGGCCGAGGTTCTTGGCACAGCTCTGCAGGACATCATCCCGGATGATCACCACCGTCAGGCCCGAGGGCCCCAGGTTCTTCTGGGCGCCGGCATAGATGAGTCCGAAACGAGAGACGTCGATCGGCCGACTGAGAATGTCACTCGACATGTCGGCGACGAGGGGCACGTCACCGGTGTCAGGAAAATGCTTCCACTGGGTGCCGTGAATCGTGTTGTTGCTCGTGAGGTGAACGTAGCGCGCCGCCGGATCGATGGACAGGGCATCCCCGGCCTGGGGCACGTGATCGAAATTGGATTCACGCGCTGCCCAGATCTCCCGGGCCGCACCGTGCCGCTTGCCCTCTTCCAGGGCCTTCTCGGCCCAGGAGCCCGTCACGATGTAATCGGCCCCTGCACCTTCTCCGAGAAGGTTGCGAGCCACCATGTCGAACTGCAGACTCGCCCCGCCCTGCAGAAACAGGATGTGGTGATTCTCGGGAATTTCCATCAACTCCCGGAGCAAGCGCTGTGCCTCGGCGTGAAGGGCGAGAAACTCCTTGGAGCGGTGACTCATCTCCATGACCGACATGCCGGTGCCTGCGAAATCGAACCACTCGTTGCGCGCACGCTCGAGAGCCTCGAGTGGCAGGACGGCCGGACCCGCATTGAAGTTGTGGACGCGGTGCGTCGGGACGATCAAGGGGAACCTCCACACATCCGATGAACGGAGACACGAGCTTGCGCGTCCTCGCGACACGCACCGAGGTGGATTATACTGAAGCGGCTTGCAATGAGAAACAGGAGGGTGCATTCATGACGCTTCGCCGGATGGCTGCGGCCGCGCTCGTCGCGGGGACGATGGCGATGGCCGGTTGCTCGGGATCTCAGGTCCGCTCCGAGGGCGACCAGGTCACGACCCTTCCCTCCGGGGTGAAAACCGAGGATCTCGTCGTCGGCTCCGGTCCTGCCGCACAGGTCGGCCAGACCCTGGAAGTCGATTACGACGGGATGTTCTTCAACGGTGACATCTTCGATAGCTCGCGTAAGCGGGGGCGTACCTTCCAGTTCAAGCTCGGAGGGAACCAGGTCATTCCCGGATGGGAAGAGGGCCTGAAAGGGATGAAAGTCGGCGGCCGACGTCGCCTGACGATTCCCGCGAGTTCGGCCTACGGCGATCGCGGGGTCCCGGGCGTCATTCCCCCTAACGCGACGCTCACCTTCGTCATCGATCTCGTCTCGGTCAAGTGACCGGGTCACCTAGCGAAAGGACAACCAAGTCATCATGTCACGCCTCTGGCCCGCGCTTGCCCTCGGAACCATGCTGATCGTCTCGGGCTGCCAGTCCGAGTCCGAGAAGGAAGCTCCTGCCTCGCCCGCACCTGAAATGACCACCCCGGAAGGCAGTGCCTCGCTCTCGGGTGGGACGACGGAGGGTCAGGCGACCGATGACACCTCGCTCGATCGGACCACGCAGGCCGAAGCGAGCGGCGGCGCGGGGACGCAGGATTTTCTCACGCTCGGCAAGGAAGCCCGGACCCTTCCCGGTGGCCTCCAGCTCGAGGACCTCAAGGTGGGGACGGGGGCGGAAGCCAAGGCCGGAAACCTGGTGTCGGTCCACTACACGGGCTGGACGCTCGACGGGACGAAGTTCGACAGTTCGCTCGACCGGGGAACTCCGTTCGAGTTCGCGCTCGGCCAGGGCCAGGTCATCAAGGGCTGGGACCAGGGCGTTGCAGGCATGAAGGTCGGTGGCAAGCGCAAGCTCCGCATCCCCGCAGACCTCGCCTACGGCTCGCAGGGCGTCGGCTCGATCCCCCCGAACTCCGTGCTGGTGTTCGACGTTGAACTGCTCGAGGTGAAGTGACCCTCTGCCGCGGCGTGTGAAACCGTCGCCCAAGGGGTACGTCGTCCGGGGAGGCTGTCTCCCCGGACTTTCCGTGACTGGAAACAGCTTCCATGCGCATCCTCCTCATCGATGACAACCTGTACCGGCGAGAGGCTCTGCGCGCGCATCTCGAGCGCGGCCGCCACGTGATCGTGGGTGAAGCCGATGACGCCTGGGGCGGCAGGGACCTGTTCACGAACCTTCGCCCCGACGCCGTGTGCATCGATCTGCACGTGGCCGGAAACGACCAGGGACAGGGGGTCCGGGAGATCCATCACCTGGATCCGGACACCGTGATCATCGGTCTGTACGACCCGCAGCAGGCCCCCGTCCGGCAACAGGCCCTCACGAACGGAGCCACTTACACCTTCGAACGACTGCCGGACGAAGGCAAATTGCTGCGAGCCCTCCAGAGGTCTGCCTTCGACGACCGGGGGGCAAGCTTCATTGCCCGGGTCCTGATCGTCGACGACAGCCCCTTCACGATCCGGCAGCTGCGGCGCCTCATCGAGGAGTCGGGGCACAAGGTGTGTGGCGAGACGCTCACGGGCCTGGAGGCGATCACGGCCTACTCGGAGCTCAAGCCGGACCTCGTGCTGATGGACCTCAACATGCCCGGCCTCTCGGGCACGGACGCAGTCCGCACGCTCATGCGGCGCGACCCGGGCGCCAAGATCATCCTTTGCAGCGCGTCACCGGACAAGACCCGGATCATCGAAGCCATGCAGTCGGGCGCGAAGGACTTCCTGATCAAGCCCATCGATCGCGAACGGATCGACCAGGCCATCCGGCGCGCCCTGGGCATGCCCCAGCTGGGGTGAGCCCAGGTCCGGACTAGCGGCGCCGGGTCCGTTCGGCCTCGAACGGGATCTTCGCGCTCCACTCGGCCACCTGGTGCCGGTCCCGGGGCGACACGATGGCGATGGATTGCCCTTCTCGGCCCGCGCGCCCCGTTCGACCCGAGCGGTGAACATATGTCTCGATCTCGCGCGGCAAGCCCCAGTGCACGACATGCGTGAGCCCTGGCACGTCGAGGCCCCGCGCCGCGAGATCCGTCGCCACCACCATCGGCAGGTCGCCGGTACGGAACCGATCCAGGATTCGCTTGCGCTTGGCCGAGCTCAGTTCTCCGCTGAGAGCCTCGTTCTCGAAACCACGCTGGAAGAGTGCTTCCGAGACCTCCTGGGTCATCTTCCGGGTCGGACAGAACACGAGCGTGAGAAACGGCCGCTCCCGCTCCAGCCAGGCGACGAGGGTTTCGAGCCACTGCTCGGGGCGTGCCTCGATGGTGCGGTGCACGAGCGTGGCGGGCATCCGTTCGGCCTGCGAGACCGTGATGCGATGGGGTCGCCGCAGCGCCTCGTCCGCCAGCCGCTGGACCGTGGGAGGGAAGGTCGCCGAGAACAGCAGGGTCTGACGACGCTCGGGCAAACGCTCGACGAGTTTCAGGAGCTCGGCCTCGTAGCCCTTCAGCAGGAGTTCGTCCGCTTCGTCGAGCACCCAGTGCCGGACCTGCTTGAGCGACAGATGTCCGGCCTCGACGAGCTCCACGAGCCGACCTGGCGTCCCGATGACCCAGTGCGCGCCTCGCTGCAGGGCCTCGACCTGCCGGTCGAGCGCCTCTCCCCCGCAGGCCAGGACCAGGCGGCGAGGCAGCTCCCCCCGACTGGCCTCGAGTTCCGTGTGGATCTGGCGGGCCAGGTCACGCGTCGGGGCCGTGACGAGGACCGTCGGGATGCGCTCGTCCACGGGCTCCCGGACCAGAAGAGGCAAACCGAAGGCCAGGGTCTTGCCACTGCCCGTGGCCGCCTGGACGACGAGGTCCCGCCCCTGCCCCACGGCCGGGACGGTCAAGGCCTGGATGGTCGTGGGAACCCGGATGCCCCGGCGAGCCAGCGCCACCAGGACGGACTCCGGGAGCCCGAAGGCCTCGAAGCTGATGGATTCTTGGGGAGGTTCGGTGCGACTCATGACGGCTCCAGGTTCCGGGGCGCTCGGTTGCAGGGGCACCGGCAGCGTGGTAGGTATGCTTCATGATCCCACTTTATCCGCTTCGAGGCCACCGCTTTGCCCCCCGTTTTCGGGAATCCCTCGGATCCCGGCTGGCCTGGGATCGCGATCGCCTCACGCCGGCTGACACCGTGCGGTTCCACCTGCGCGATCCCATGAATGCCATCCGCCTCGAGCAATTCCCTGCCGATGCCACGGCCGCGCAGGGTGATCGCGGGGGGCTGAAAGCCGCTGACGCCTGGCATGCCTGGCTACGTGAAGGGGTGCTGTGGCGAGATCCGCGAGCCGCCATCTACCTGATCGAGCAGCAATCCGGGAATCTCCCCCCCTATCGGGCCTTCGTGGCTCGGCTGAACGTCGGCACCGGGGTCTCACTTCGCGCCGTCGACGCACTCGACCCGGGGCGCCAGGCCGAGCATCTGCAGCAGTTCAAGGTCGCACAGCACCATGCCGGCATGCCGCTGATCGGCTACGTCGATCATGACCAGCATGTCGCGGAGGCCCTGCTGGAGGCCAGCCTGGAAGTCGACCCGGACATGGTGGCCTCCAGCCCCGACGGGATCGAACACCGCATGTGGATCCTGACCGACTCCGACCTCGTGGCGACGCTCCAGGAGCGGCTGACGGGGCACGAGTTGCTCGTGCTGGCCGGGGCCGAACGCCTGGAGGCTTACCGGGAACTCGCGCAGCACCTGGAGGCGAACGGCGCGGAAGCGCCCCTCACGATGCCGGCCGTGTTCACGGATCTCGAAGAGCCTGCACTCCGCGTGGAATGCCCGCATCTCCTGCTGCGGCCGACCGTCTCGAGACCGCCCGGAGACCTGGGATGGAAACCGATCCAGCTGGAGGGAAACGCACCCGACGTGGCCTCGCTGGACGCCAGTCTGGCGCGGTATGCCCCCCCCGGAAGCGGTAGCCTGCTCTGGGTGGGGGGCGCGGAATGGCCCGGAGCGTGGCTCGCCGAGGGCGCTCACGGGGTGGCGGAGACGCTCGAGGCCCTCGGCCATCCCGAGACGGCTCAGGCCGAGGACCTGCACGAGGTGTGGGTCGGTCTCGGCTCGGAACGCTTCACGCACGCCGTGCTCGTGGCGCCTCCACGGCCCGTTGACCTGATCCACCGGACCCCTGCCCCCCCCTGGCGCATCCAGCCGCGACTCCCCGTCGGTCTGGTGCTGGCCGGACTGGAGGAATGACCCCCATGGCCGAGTATCCCGTCGTCCAGCTGAAGCGCCATCGTGACGAACGCGTCCGGGCCGGCCATCCATGGATCTTTGCCGGCGAGGTGGCCGAGTTGCCCGCAGCCGAGACGGCCGGAGCCCTCGTCGAGGTACGTGACGCACGGGGCAAGTACCTGGGCATCGGACTGTGCAATCCGCGCAGCAACCTGCTCATCCGCCTCGTCAGTCGTGAGCGGGGACAGCTCCTCGACCGGGCCTTCTGGGGTTCGCGGCTCGACGAGGCCCTCGCTCTGCGAGCGGGCACCGTCCGGGACACCGATGCGATGCGGCTCGTGCACGCCGAGGCTGATGGCCTGCCAGGCCTCGTCGTCGATCGCTATGCGGACTGGCTGGTCATCCAGGCCGTCTCCCTCGGGGTCGCCGAGCGGATGGACATGTGGGTGGATCTGCTGCGCGAACGCCTCTCGCCGCGCGGGATCTACGAGCGTTCCGACGTGCCGGTCCGGGAACTCGAAGGCCTCGAGCAGCGAGCGGGAGTCCTGGCCGGTGAGGCCCCCGATCCCGACCTCGTCATCCGGGAAGGTGATTACCGCCTGCACGTCGACCTGATCGGCGGACAGAAGACCGGGTTCTTCCTGGACCAGCGGCTCAACCGGTGGCAGGTCCAGCGCCTCTCGGCCGGCAAGCGGGTGCTGAACACCTTCAGCTACTCGGGCGGCTTCTCCATCGCGGCGGCCGTCGGTGGCGCCCGGGAGGTCGTCAGCGTCGACATCTCGGAGTCGGCGATCGCCCTCGGCGAGAAGAATGCCCGCCTCAACGGGGTCGAGGCCCGCTGCAGCTGGGTGGCCGCCAATGCCTTCGACTGGCTGCGCGAGGCCGAGAAGGCGGGAGAGGTCTTCGACCTCATCATCCTGGATCCGCCCGCCTTCACGAAGTCGAAGGCCTCGATTCCCGGTGCCGTCCGCGGTTACAAGGAAATCAACCTGCGCGCGCTCCGCATGCTCGCACCCGGGGGCATCCTGGTCAGCGCGTCGTGCTCACACCACCTGGACGAGGCCACCTTCCGGAATCTCATCCTCGAGGCCTCGCTCGATACCGGTCGCCGCCTCCAGCAGATCGACTGGCGTGGAGCCGGTCCCGACCACCCCGTGTTGCTGGCGGCTCCCGAGACCCACTACCTGAAATGCTTCTACGGGGTGGTTCACCCCGGCCGCTGGTGACACCATGCGACCTGCCAGGGGATGGATCGCCCTCCTGACCGTGCTGGTCGGAGAGGCGATCGCCTCCCGTGGTGGCGCGGAATCGCTTCCGTTCACGGGGATCCCCTGGCGCGACGACGGAGGCTACACGACGACCGACCTGTCCGGGTGGCCGCCTGCGAAGCCTTCGCTCGCGGGGCTCACCGTCGTGCTCGATCCCGGCCACGGTGGCCGCGAGACGGGTACGCAGGGCCCCGCTGGACTCCTTGAAAAAGACGTCAACCTGGCCGTCGCGCTCGAGACGGCCAGACGTCTGCGCCAGCTGGGCCTGCGCGTCCTGCTGACGCGCGAAG
>JBIIHZ010000099.1:0-6802 GCA_044235265.1 Candidatus Sericytochromatia bacterium | reverse complement strand
TCATGGCTAACTGTTAACCTGCTGACAAGAACCTGCGCGACGGAACGGCCGATAAACCTCTCGATGGTTCCCACCGTGGAGGTCCGCATGAATCCCAACATTGCCAGTGCATCCCCGACGCGTTCCCTCACGGTCGCCCAGATCCTGGGCGTTCAGGCGCCCCAGGTCCCGGCACCCGCTCTCGTCCCTGCAGCCGTGGTGGCCCCTGTGCCCGTCGCTCAGCAACCCGTCGGGGTCTCTCCCACGGTTCGGGATGTCCTGATGATGTCCCCCGTCGCCACCCAGGCCCGTCCTGCCGCCACCGTGTCCGTGCAGCCCGGCGATACCCTCTCCGAGATCGCCGCGCGGCTTGGCGTCTCGTTCGACCAGCTGAAGTCCTGGAATCCCGAACTCTTCCGCGAGGGCGTGGATGCCGGCGGACTGCTCCGTCGCGCGGATGGTGGCCTGATTTACCCGGGTGATGCCGTTCACGCGGGTGCTGCTCCCAGCGCGCCTCCGGTTCCGCCGACGCAGCCGGTCCTGCCTCCGGCTCCTCCCCTGGCACCGCCCGCCAGTGTCGAGGAACTCCGCTCCCGCATCTCCCGGCCCGACGCCGACGCGCGGACGACCGGTGGGTACTGGAACATCAATCCGAATGCCCGTTACAACTTCGGCCACAAGTTCGTCAACGACCAGCTCTGGCGGCGATCGCCGGAAGGTCTCGTCGTCTGGGCCGACAATGGCAAGGCCGTCTCCTGGAACCAGGTCAATGCCATGCCCGAGGCGCAGCGCCAGGCCTACTTCCAGATGGCGGGCCTGCAGCCCGCCCCGCCCCGGGACGAGGCCGCAGGCAAGCTGGCTTTCCGTCAGTGGGTCGAGCCCGCGCCGACTCCGGTGACGCCCCCCGCCGCGCCTTCCAGGCCGCCTGGCAAGACCGGTAGCGTCAGCGACCAGGGAAAAGCGCAGATGCGGAAGATGATGCGGGTCGCGGAGCAGATGGCCGCTGGCAAGCCGGCCCTCGGCAAGTGCTACGAGCGCGTCTGGCAGATGATCGAGAAGTCCGGTTATGGCAACATGCCGGGGTACGAGCCGCCTCAGGCCTACTGGCCGGAGGCCAGGAACTTCGCCGAGTGGCTCGCCCTCCCGGGGGTCCTCGAGAAGGCCGGCCTCCAGAAGCTCCCCATCGACAACCCCTACAAGGCTCCGGCCGGATCGATCGTCGTCGTGCGTGCGGGGGCCCCCGGTACGGCTCATCCCACCGCGGGGGACATCGCGATCGCCATGGGCAACGGTCGTTTCCTGAACGATGGCGAGATGGGCTACGGCGGCTCCGGCAGCTTCAAACCCGGGAATAACTACGTCCTCGGCGTCTACATCCCCGTCTGAATCGTGACGGGCCAGGCGGGCCGCTCTGCGGTTTACGTCCTCGGCCGCGTGCCTCACGTACCTCCGGGTACGCTTCGGCCCGCGGCCTGCGGGCGCACGCGCAGATCGCCTCCGCCTGGCCCGTCACGGCTGGTTTCCTCGGTGGCTTCGGCGGGGACCTGCGATCCCCTTCTTCACCCCCGAGCAGGCTTTCCGCGTCGTGCTCGTCGCGCCTGCGGCACGCCTTGCGGGGAGGGCGTCTTGCTCGTCGCGCCTGCGGCACGCCTTGCGGGGTAAGATGGTGCCTCGGAGGTGATCGACTTGTCGTATGCCGAACAGGCTCTGGCCGTCTTGAAAGCCCGGGGTTATCGCATCACGCGCCCCAGACGGCGCGTGCTCGAGTTGCTCCAGGGGGCCGAAGGGGCACTTTCCATCCAGGAAATCAAGGAACTGCTCGACCGGGCCGAGGAACCCGTCGACATGGTCAGCGTCTACCGGATCGTCGACTGCCTCGAGGACAATGCCCTCGTGCACCGCGTCCTTTCGACGGGCAAGATCCGGCGCTGCGATCTCGAGAACGAGGCGCACTGCCATCGCGAGCAACATGACCATTGCCACCACAACCTGATATGCCGCGAATGCGGCTCGATCACCGAGTTGCACTGCCCCGGCCTCGATACCCTGCAGGAGGAGGTCGCGCGTCAGACGGGTTTTCACATCGAGGAGCACAACCTCGAGTTTCTCGGACTCTGTCCTCGGTGCTCATCCCGCGAGAGCGACGTCCGGGCCTGAGCCGGCCGTCGGTCCGCCCCTCAGCCACTCCTAGGCGTCGAGCAGGACCGCATCGCGGCTGACCAGCCAGCGCCGGACACCTGGATTCCTCCAGAGCCCCTCCAGGAAGGCCGTCTTGTGCAGGAAGCCTCGCTCGGCCGCATCCACCGCCGCTTCCCAGTCGGCGTCCGAGGTTTCGAGACGTCCTTCGACCGCGGCGCGGAACCGGGCGACCTGGTCGATGGCCCGTCCGATCCACACCGTCCGGTGCACGTGCCCGACCGCTCCGAGTTGTTCGAGGTGTTGCTGCCGGAACAGGAGCTGCCGCAGGTAGCGCGTCACGAGGTCATGGTTCGGCCCGACCTCGATGTCGGCGATCGCCCAGTGACGCTCCAGAGGGTCCGTCACCTCGCCCGACCACTTCGTGTCAACGGGGAGGCAAGCCTTCAGGAAGCGGGCCACCAGAAAACTCGCCATCATCCGGTCGACCGACAAGGGCAGAGGGGTCATGCCATCCTCGACCTCCGGGGCACGATCCCCGGATGCGTTGAGGTCGGGCCGGGGATGACCGGGCTCGTGGACCATCCGCGCGATCCGGTCGAGACGCTCCTGGACGGGAAGGTGATCGTTCGCGAGTTCGGCCAGCAGAGAGGCCTCCCAGGGCACGAGGTCCGCGTGCGCGCACGTCGGACCGCCGGGCACCCACGGGATCTCATCCGGAATCATCTCGCTCCCGTCGCGCACGAGTCGGAACCGCTCGGCGAAGTTGGCCTGGCGTTCCTCCAGACGCTCCCCGATGTTCCCCCGCACGGTCGGGCACGTGAAGCTGCTCCAGACGCGAACACCTTCTGGCGTGCGCGTGAAGCCGATCGGGTAGGTCGTGCAGGTCGTGAACGGGGCCATCCCGACCGTCGCGTGCAACACGCAGCTGGCATCATGGTGGAATCCGCAGCGCTCACCATCCGCGGCGATTTGCCAGGCATGCCCATCCGCCCCCCGGACCAGGAACCTGGATGGAAGGCGCGCATCTATGCGTCCTATCGGGTGGTTCATGATGGCCGCGCCTTCTCGGTCGGCCAGCCCGACAGCCAGCCCCCCCGAGCAGCAATGTCCGCTGTTCTGGCAGGTGAAGCGGGCCTCTTCGAGCGCGTGGAAGGTTTCGGTCCGGCGGTCCCGCACGCGATGGTAGGACGCATCGAGGGGGGTGAGCAACAGCCGGCCCGGTTCGAGGACCCCCTCGAGCAACGCCACTTCCACCGCGATGAAAACCGGCAGGGTCTGCAAAGTCGGAACGGGCTGGTCAGGGCCGACGAAGCAGGCGCCGCCCAGGAACCACCCGTCATCCGGGTTCCGGACCCATGCATGTGCCTCGCCGCTCCAGCCCGATCCGGCCTCCTCGATCGTCAGGACCATGTGGGCTTCCATGGCGTCCGCCTCGACGACCCGTCCGCCCGTGCACGTGAACCGGGCGGGCGGACGGTCAGGTTGTGCCAGCAGGAAGGCCTCCTCGAACCAGGTCTCGAACAGCTCAGGTGTCAGCTGGCTCCGGGGGAGGAGCCGCGTCCCGATCGTCACGGTGGCCTCGGGGTGATAGATGGCCAGGTACGTGGCCCAGTCCTGATCTTCGTAGAGGGCCCGCAAGGCCTCGTCGAGTCGTGAAGGGAAGGTCTCGAGCGTCGCTGGCATCATCTGCGGATCGTATCCACTTCTTGCAAGCCCCTTGCACGGGGCACCCGGCGGTCGTGTCAAGGTGAGAGTTGCCCACCCCGTGACCGGAAGGAGTCCGTCATGTCCGATAGCTGTCATACCCACGGTGTCCATGACCATGTCCATGGTCCTGGCTGTGGCCACGCGGCCATTCGCTGGTCCGACCACGTGGATTACGTCCACGATGGGCATCTGCATCACGCTCACGGCGAGCACTGGGACGAGGATGTCATTCCCGTCAGTTCCGAGCATCCCGCCGATTGCCGGCCCGTGGCATGCGGTACCCATGCCGAGGGCGCCCTTGCCGTGCCCCACGGGGATCACGTGGACCTCGTGATCGAGGGCCGCCTGCACCACGTGCATGACGGCCACTGCGACGACCACGGTCCCGTGACCCTGGTCTAGGTCGCCCTGATCTCACGCGGATCGTACGTCTCCCTCTGAGCCGGCGTCGCTCTCGACACCGGCCTCAGTTGTTGGGCGCGCCCGCCAGGATCCAGTTCCGGATCAGGTCGATCTCGGAGGCCGTGAGCGCGGCGCCCGGCATGGGATTGCCGTAATTGGGCACCGAGAAGGAACTCGAAGCCACCTTGATGTACAGGACGCTCTTATCGGGGTCGCCCGGCACCACCCGTGCCTGTCCGTAGTAGGCCTTGGGGGAGGTGGGCGTCGTGGCATAGGTGACCGTGCCCGTCATCGTGGCCCAGAGCGTCGCCTGGTTCGCCGAGTAGGCCCACTTGTTCGTCGTCGTGGTGGAGTGGCAGCCTGAACATTTCGGCTGAAGGATGTTCGACTGGATGGTCGAGAACCGGGCCACGACGGTCGGGGTCGGTGTGGGCGTGGGAGCCTGGGTCGGGGCCGCGGTCGGGGTCGGCGTGGGCGTGGGCGTGGGCGTAGGGGCCTGGGTCGGGGCCGCTGTCGGGGTCGGCGTGGGCGTGGGCGTAGGGGCCTGGGTCGGGGCCGCTGTCGGGGTCGGCGTGGGCGTGGGCGTAGGGGCCTGGGTCGGGGCCACAGTCGGGGTCGGCGTGGGCGTGGGAGCCTGGGTCTGGGTCGGTGACGGAAGAGTTCCCCCCGGGCGCATGCCCTGGGGAGCTGCCATGCATCCGATGAGGATCAGGGGCGAAGCCTGGATCCAGCGCAACCGGTGCTTGCCAGAACGCCTCACGTCACCCTTCATCCCGACCTCCCTCCAGCCCGTGCCAGCCGCTTCGCCCGGGCGAGCGCGACCTCAGATCGAGGCGTGTGTCTTCAGGTCCCATCCCGATATGGCGAGACCGTGCGTGGCAGGAGCCAGTTGCAGGGGCTCGATCCCGGATGTCCTCCAGGCCTCCTGCAGGTCGGGCCAGCGTTCACGGTCGGCCAGGATCGCCACGCCACAATCCCCGCCTCCGGCGCCCGACGACTTACCCACGCCCCCGTGGCGCATCGCGGCCTCGGCCAGCTGGAACAGGATGGGGGTCTCGATCGTCAGGCCCGTCGCCTCTTCCAGCCGATGGATGGCCCCGCGCGCCCGAGCGAGCGCGCCCAGGCAGCTTCCGGCATGCCCGGCCTCCAGGCCCTGGGCCAGGTTTCCCACGGCCTGGCGGCTGTGAATCAGGAACCCCGCCAGAGACGAGGACCTGCGTTCCGCCGCCGACCGGTAGGCCTCGATGTGATGCCGGGTCGAAGCCGGAGTTCCGGTCCAGCCCACGGCCAGAAAGAGGCTCTCGGGCCATGACAGGCGCTGCATGCCGAGCAAAGGCCAGTCGGTCTGGACGAGCTCGGTGAGGGCCATGCGATCCCGGGCCGTCTCCACCCAGGCCGCGTCGTGACTCACGAAGTGGACCACGCCTCCCAGGACGCTCGTGGCCACGTCGAGGCCGCTTCCGCTCCCCTGGGCCTCGGCGTGGGCGAGCGCCGCCAGCTTGTAGATCTCTTCGGCCGTGGGATTCTGCCCGGCAGCCCCCATGAGCGCCCCCATGATCGCGACCGTCACGGCCGCGCTGCCTCCGAGCCCCACCTTGGTGCCGCTCGCGAGGGCGAAGGCGCCCTGCAACACCAGTTCGAACGGGCGAGTCTGGAATCCACGGGCCTGCAGCAACCGGAGGGCCACCGAGACGGCCCGGCTCGCGAACTGGGTCTCGGGCGCGATCCGGCCCTCGATCAGGTAGTCGTGGCAGTCCCAGCTCGCCTTCACGTCCACCAGCCCCAGGGACTCCGAGGTGAAGCGATAATCGGGAGCCGGTCGGACCATGGCATGAATCCGCCAGTCGACGGCGACGGCCAGGGCAGGCTCACCGGGTTCCAGCACGGCATACTCGCCTGCGAGAACGAGCTTGCCAGGCGCAGAGGCGCGGGTGGGCATCCAGGTCATGCGTCGGTTCCTCCCGAAACCAGGTGAGCAGCGGGACCCGGCTGGCACGCGATGATCCGGACCACTCCGGGCACCGTACCCAGCAAGCCTCGCAACGTCATCGCATGGCGCGGATCGACAAGAATCTTGACGTTCGGGCCGGCATCGAGCGTGAACCAGCAAGGCAGCCCATCCTGGCGCCAGCGCACCACGGCCTGCATCACGCCCAGCGTCTCGGGGCGCCAGAAGCTGATCCATGGCTCGGCACCGAGCATCGTCGCGTGCATCTTCAGGCAGTTGGCCTCGGCGATCGCACCCACGGTCGCGAGGTCCCCGGCGGCGATCGCCTCTCGCATGGCCGCGAGCGCCGCCTCCTGACCCTCGACCCAGGCCGGGAAGAAGGGGCTCGTGGCGACCGTGCGGTTCATGGCGTCACGGCTCGAAACGGGCTTCGGGCCCGGAGCCACCACCGCCACGAGCATCGAGGGCCGGAAATCGTCCGGCGCCGGTACCGGCTCGGCAAACGAATCGAGGCCATCCTCGCGCGTGCCCCGGTGCCATTCGACGAAGCCCCCGTGCAGGGAACGGCAGGCCGATCCGGAACCCTGCCGGGCCAGCAACGACAGGTCCCGTCCGGTCAGTTCGAGC
>JBIIHZ010000098.1:0-6851 GCA_044235265.1 Candidatus Sericytochromatia bacterium | reverse complement strand
CTGAACCTGGCTCCCCCCGTGGCCTTCCAGGAAATCGATCTGGCTCTGCCCGAGGCACTCAAGCGTCTGCGCAAGCTGACCCGGGCCGACCTGGTCCTCGTGGCCGTCAACCGTCCCGGAGCCGCCAGCGCCCCGGGAGAGCTCGTCTCCCGCCTCTACGACCTGAAGCTCGGGGACGTGAGTCGTCCCTTCCGGCACCGTCTCTCCCCCGAGGGGGCCCGCAGCGTGGCCAGGCAACTGCTGTTGACGATCCGGAATCGTTACCCGCTGCGCGCCGAGGTCCTGGGGCTGGACGACGGGCTGGTGTTGCTGGACATCGGAAGCGAGGACGGGGTGGCCTCGGGCGATTCCTACGTGCTGGCTCCGCGCCGGGACGACCTGGAGGCCATGCTCACCCGCCTCACGGTGGTTCGGACCGAGGCCTGGTACTGCTGGGCGAGCCGGGCCTCCGGCAGCCTTCCGGTCCGGAACGTTCAGTCGAGGCCGAAGCCCTGGTTGTCCGGAGGAGGTGGTCTGCCCGTGTCTGCCGTCCCCTGGGCCGTGCCCGGAGATCCGGTGACGGAGGACATCCGGGTGCCCTGGCCGGAGGCCACGGGTTCCACGCCCGTCGCCACGCCCTAGACGAAAGATGTGCAACGATCACATGTCGATGCTTGCTTTCGAGTTAACATAACCTGTACGCGACGTGTTCAATCCCGCTCGAGGAGGTCCCCATGACGAACGAACCCACGCTCCAGGCCGGCTGGAGTGACCTGCAGGAAGCCTATCGCCGCGGCGAACTCAAGCAGGACACGCCCGAGATCGCGGCCATCTTCGAGCAGATCAAGCATCTCCGCGCTGCCGAGCAGTCGCTTCGCTCGATCCGCCGCAACCTCGAACTCGATAACGTACCGTCGATGGACGAGCCGGCGATCCAGCAGGATGCCGTCGAGCTCCCGCCTGCACCCGAGAACGATTTCACGCGCCTCATGGATGCTTTCCTGGCGCTGCGTGACGAGAAGGACCACATGGCCCGTCAGCTCGCGCACATCACGGGAATCGTGGAATCTCTCGAGCGCAAGGTCCACGATCAGGAAGCGACGATCGCTTCCCTCCAGGGTGGCCAGGAGGCCTAGCCTTCTGAACCGGCTCGACCTGCACGTCCATCTGTGTGGCCTGGGGGCCGGCGACAGCGGTTGCCGGCTCTCTCCCGCCATGCGGCGTCACTGGACCTTCCTGATCCTCCGACGCTTGCTGGGGCTGCATCTCGAACACGTTCGTGGACGCGAGGACGAGCATTACCTGCACCAGCTCGTCGAGACTGTGCGCGATGCCCGCCACATCGACCGGGTCGCGCTCTTCGCGCTCGATGGCGTCTACCGGTCCGATGGCAGCATGGATCTCGCGCGCAGCCACATGCTCGTGCCCAATCCGACCGTGATCCGGGCCTGCCTCGCCCATCCCGAATGCCTGCCGGTCATCAGCGTGAATCCGGACCGCCCGGATGCCCTCGAGGAACTCGCCCGCTGGGGCGAGCAGGCCGTCGCGCTGAAGTGGCTGGCCCCGCTCCAGCGCTTCCGCCTCGATGCCCGGCGCCATCGTGCCTTCATCCACATGCTCTCGGACCTCGAGCTGCCCGTCATCGCGCATTCGGGCTGTGAGCACACCTTCCCGGGAGTCGATCAGACGCTCGGGGATCCGCTCCTGTATGAACCGCTGCTCGCGGCGGGCGTCACGGTGATCTTCAGTCACTGCGGCACGGGCTCGCTGCTCAAGCCGTGGATGGACAGAAGTTCGGCCTTCATCGAGATGCTGCGTCGTTACGACCATGCCTTCGGGGATTCGGCTGCCTTCAGCAGCCTCGTCCGGGCCGGGTACGCGCGCCGTTTCCGTCAGTTCGAGGGCCGGATCCTGCACGGTTCCGATTATCCTGTCCCCCCGATGTCGACGGGGTTCGCGCGGGAACTCGGCTGGTCGGGGCTCCGGGAACTGGTGGCGATCGCCAATCCGCTGGACCGCGATGCCGCGATCAAGCATGCCCTGGGCTTCCACCGGGATCACTTCGAGGTTGGTCACCAGATCCTGGCGAAACGCATCGCCCGCTGGGATGCCTGGCGCGCCGAGCAGGTTACCTGACGCCTCCTCAGAGCCTGAATCTCACCTCGAGCTCCCGCGAGCTTTCGGGCAGTTCGCCCGCGCGCAGCCGCTGGATCCAGACATTGGCCGCATCCGCCCGGGTCGAGCGGGCCTGTCGTCCGAAGACCCGGATCGACCGGGCCTGTTCCTCCAGCACGGTCCGGTCCTGAGCCAGGATCACGCCGCCCACGAGCCGGACCAGGGGACGCAGCAGGCCGCCGAGCGGCCCGGCCTTCCAGGTGACGTGCACGAACACCTGGGTGGTTCCCGGTTTCACCGGCGTGCAGACCTGGAAGCCGTGAAACTCGAGGTCGTCGCCGAACCGGTAGTTCACGTGAACCGTGGCTGGCAGGCGAAAGCGGTCGATGTGGATGACCTTCCTGCCCCGCGCGAGCACGCGGGCCAGAAGGCTGTCGGAGGCCCCCGTTTCCTCGAGTTCGATGTCTATTCCGTCCGGAACCTGCCGGATGCGGGCGATGGTCTCGTGGTCGGGCTCGCTCCGGAACAGTCCCCCGTGCACGAATCCCGTGTGAGGACAGTCGATGAAGTTCTCGACCACCTCCCGGACGTCGGCCTCGAAGCGGGATGCGAAGGTCACATGAGCCCAGCCAGGTTCCGGTGAGCCCGGAAAGGTCGGGACCGGGGGGAGTTCACTGCGAGCTTCCCCCATCCAGACCCAGACCAGTCCCTGCTGGACCCGCACGGGCCTGACAGGCACCTCACACCGCTCCGGGATGGTTTCGCCGGGTAGCTGGGAGGGGATCCGCACGCACGCGCCCTGACGATCGAAGCGCCAGCCATGGTAGGGGCAGGTCAGCTGACCCTCCCTGACCCGGCCGGCCGAGAGCCGGGCACCCCGGTGGGCACAGCGGTCGAGCAGAGCCGCCACGTGGCCCTCCGCATCGCGGAACAGGACCAGCGGCGTCTCGAGGCACGTGAAGGCCCGGGGAGTCCCGCGGATGGACCGCTCCAGCGCCACGCAGTACCAGTGTTCCGAGTCAGCTGGCGTCATGGGCTCACCTCCTGGTCGCTTTCGGGAGGTGGCTCCGGTGGGGCCAGAGGGGGTTCGTCGTCGATGCGCGGTTCGGTGGGCTGCGGGGTCTGGAAATCGGGCGCCGGCACGGGGGTCCCCGTCGAATGCAAGAGCGTCGGTGTCGCGTCGGTCGTCGCCTGACGCGTCCGTGGACGGTCGCTCGCCGACGCATTCCGGACGATACCCTGGGGCGCGAAGAAGGGCGTAGGGGGTAAACCTTGCAAGGCCTGACTCATGACGGCCTTCCACAGGGGGGCGCAGACCATGCCGCCCGTGGTCCCTCCGGACATCGGGGAGTTATCGTCGTTCCCCAGCCAGACCAGGCCCACCAGGTCCGGGGTGTAGCCGATGAACCAGGCATCCCGGTGATCGGAGGTCGTCCCGGTCTTGCCCGCGACCGGGCGATCCAGGCGCGCGGCATATCCCGTCCCGCGCAGGACCACGCCCTGCATGACCTCGTTGAGGAGGCGGATCGACTCGCTCGCGACCACCTGATGGGGGGCTGCCGGCCCGTCGACGGGGACACCGAGGTCGGGGCGACCGGCCACCAGGTGACCCTGGCGATCGACGATACGCAGGTAACTCCTCGGTTCGGCGCGCTTCCCGTCCGACGCGAACACGCCGTAACACGAGGCGATCTCGAGAGGCGACACCTCCGAGGCGCCCAGCGCCAGCGAGAGCGTGGGTGTGAGGGGGGTGTCGGGCTGGATCCCGACGGCTCTGGCCATCCGGATCACGGGCTGGATGCCCACGCGCTCCAGGACCTTCACGGCGATGACGTTGTTCGATTGCTCGAGGGCGCGTCGCAGGGTGATCGTGCCTTCATGCCGGCCTCCGAAGTTCTCGGGTGACCACGGGCGACCATCCGCTCCGGGGTAGGTGGCCCGCGCATCGCTCATCGTCGTGGCAGGCGAGAGCTTGCCACCAGTCTCGTCGAAGGCCGTCAGGTAGACGAAGGGCTTGAACAACGAACCTGGCTGGCGGCGTGCCTGAACGGCCCGGTTGAACTGGCTCTGCTGGAAGTCGGTCCCTCCGACGAGGGCCCGGATGTCGCCGGTTTTCGGGTCGAGGACGACGATCGCTCCCTGCGAGAACCGCTGCGTCTTCCCGTGCGCCTTCAGGGTCTGGACGAGCAGCTGCTCGGCCCGTTCCTGCAGGGGCAGATCCAGGGTCGTGACGATCCGGTAGCCGCCGCGTTCGAGGGCCGGCAGATCCAGCCTCCTGATCCGGCCCGAGGCAGGGTCGATCACGGTGGGCGGGTTCTCGCGCAGATCTCTCAGGACGAAGTTCGTGAAGTAGGGGGCCCGGAAGCGCACCCGACGCAGGGGCTGGATGGTGGGGAGCTCGCGTTCTGCGCGCCTCTGCATCGACTCCGAGATGTAGCGGGCATCGGCCATGCGCTCGAGGGCGATCGCGAGATAGCGAGCGATGCGCTTCCGGTTCCGGTAAGGACTGTACCGTTCCGGTCCACGCAGCAGGAAGGCCAGGAGGGCACTCTCCGAAAGCGTCAGCTGGTCCGTGCGCTTCCCGAAGTAGAGCCGACTCGCGGCCTGGATCCCGTAACAGTTGTAACCCCAGTAGACCTGGTTGAGGTACATCTCCAGGATGCGGTCCTTCGTGAACCGCTGTTCGATCCGGATCGCGAGGTAGGCGTCCGCCAGTTTCCGGAACAGACTGCGGCTCGGGGACAGAAACAGGTTCTTCGCCAGCTGCTGGGTGATGGTAGAGCCCCCCTCGAGGCGCCGCCCTTCGAGCAGGTCCGTGATCGCCGCTCGTACGATGCCCCGCAGATTCACTCCCCGGTGACGCAGGAAGTGCTCATCTTCGACCGCGATGACGGCCTCGCGCAGGTGGATGGAGATGCTGGCGAGTGGCACGTACTCGCGGTTCTCCTCGCCGTGGATGCTGCCGAGGAGGCGCCCCTTCCGGTCGAGAATCTGGGTCGATTGATGCGGTCGCCAGTTCTCGAGGACGCCCACGTCAGGCAAGCGACTCAGCTGGACGAGCACGGCCGTGCCCGCGCCCATCAGGGCGAAAGCCAGGGTGACCAGGGCAAGGCCCCAGGTATCTCCCGGGCGCCATGCCGGCCGCCGCGGCGGCGCCTTCTTTTTCAGGACCTTCATCCTCGGGCTGGCAGACTGTCCGGCGCCCCGGATGCCGAGTGCCTCGGGGCGGCTTTGCGGACCGGATCGGGATTCGTCGCTCATCCGAGCAACTGACAGGCACCCCGGAGCAAAGCATCCATGCGCTGGGAGGCCTTCCGGGCGACGTCGACGACATCCCCGTGCGAGGTCTCGGCCTGCGCCTCCGCCGTCACGGCGATGTTGGTGATGCAGGAGATGCCGAGGAGCTCGAGGCCGAGTTGCCGGGCCATCTCGGCCTCGGGGACCGTCGACATGCCGACCGCGTGGGTGCCGATCCGCTGCAGCCAGAGGATCTCGGCGGGTGTCTCGTAGTTCGGGCCCAGCAGGCCGGCATACACGCCTTCCCGGAGCGGAAAGTCGACGTGTGCTCGGGCCCAGACGGCGAGGCGATCGCTCCAGGTCTGGCTATACGGGCTGGACTCCCTGGGGACCAGGGGCGCGGAGTGCCGGAAGCCGCCGAGCAGGTTGACCTGGTCGCGAATGATCATGAGATCGCCGGGAATCCAGTGGCCCACGAGACCGCCGGCGGCGTTGGTGAGGATCACCTTCCGGATGCCGAGGCCATGGAACATGCGGATGAGGCAGGTGCCGGCCTCGAGATCGTGGCCCTCGTACAGGTGAAACCGCCCCCGGGCGATCGCCACGCGGGGGCCACCCGGGATCGTCCCGACCGTCAGCGTGCCCTGGTGTCCGGCCACCGTCACTTCGGGCAGGCCCTGGATCTCGGAATAGGGCATCTCGACGACGTTCTCGAGGTCATGGAGCACGCTGATCCCGGACCCGAGCACGATGGCGATCTCGACTCCACGGAAGGTGTCGGGATCCCGAGGAACGGGCCAGGAGACGGTGGAAGCGGTCATCGGATGTCCTCCTTGGGCACGGTCGGGAGCTCCGGGGGCAGGATGCTTTCCTCGAGCAGGCGCATGCAGCGACGTAGCCAGATCCGCTCGGACGAGAGAGGCCGCACCCAGACCGTGCTGGCACCCAGCCAGCGGCCGCCGAGCACATCGGTGAACAGCTGGTCGCCGACGACCGCCACCTGATCCGGGGCCAGGCCGAGACGCTCGAGTGCCTGACGAAAGCCCCGATCGAAGGGCTTACGGGCCCGGTAGACTCCGGGGAGGCCGAGCTTCTCGGCCAGGTCTTCCACCCGGCGACGGTTGCGGTTGTTCGACACGATGTGGAGCTCGAACGTCTCGCGGGTCCTCACGAGCCAGTCCCGGATATCGTCCGGAGCCACCGAAGAGTCGGCCGGGACGAGGGTGTCGTCCAGGTCCAGGAGAAGGCCCTTGACCCCCTTGCGTCGCAGGGATTCGAGGTCGATGTCGAGCACGGATCGTGCCTGGAGGGAAGGTTCGAACCAGGATCTCAGAGCAAACATGACTGAAGGCATCATACCACCCTGGCTGCTGCTGGCATGCATCATGCCCGTCAGCGCCCCCGGATCTGCCGGATGGCGGCGAGGTGGTCCCGGTACGTCCGGGTGAAGACGTGTCGGCCTCCGCCCCGGGCCACGAAGTAGAGGTCGTCGGTTCTCTCCGGTTTCAGGACGGCCACGA
>JBIIHZ010000097.1:0-6870 GCA_044235265.1 Candidatus Sericytochromatia bacterium | reverse complement strand
GGTTCTCGAGTACTGCGCGAACCGTCTCGGTGAGACCCCGGCGCACGTCTACGGGGTGGCCACCTTCTACACGATGTTCCTGACCGAGAAGCCCGGGAATCACCTGCTCGAGGTCTGCACGTCCGTTTCCTGCTGCCTGACGGGTGGCCGCGAGACGCTGCGCTTCATGTGCGACAAGCTCGGCATCGAGCCCGGCGAGACGACGCCCGACGGCAAGTTCACGGTCCGGGCCGCCGAGTGCCTCGGTTCGTGTGACACCAGCCCGATGCTTCAGGTCGACAACGACGTCTTCGTCGAGAACCTGACTCCCGAGCGGGTGGATGCGCTGCTCACCGAGCTGGCCGACAAGCCGTGGGGCACCCGCACGGAGCAGGCCAGCTTCGCCGCTGCTGGAAACCGGAGGTTCTGATCATGGCCTTCACGCCCGTTCTCTCGGTTCGCTTCGACGTCCCCGGGGCCTCGCGCCTCGAGGTCTACGAGGCCCACGGCGGCTATCAGGCCGTGCGCAAGGCTCTCGGCATGGAGCCGGCCGCTCTCATCGAGGAAGTCAAGCAGTCCGGTCTCCGGGGCCGCGGCGGTGCCGGCTTCCCCACGGGGCTCAAGTGGAGCTTCATCCCCAAGGATTCGCCGAAGCCCAAGTACCTCGTCGTCAATGCCGACGAGTCCGAGCCTGGCACCTTCAAGGATCGCAAGATCATGGAGCGCGACCCCCACGCGCTCATCGAGGGCTGTATCATCTCGGCCTTCGCGATCGGCGCTCACAAGGCTTACATCTACATCCGCGGCGAGTTCAACCAGCAGCGGCTCAATGTCGATGACGCCATCCGCGAGGCCTACGCCAAGGGTTACCTGGGCAAGAACATCCTGGGTTCTGGCTTCGACCTCGACCTGTACACGCATCGCGGGGCAGGAGCTTACATCTGCGGCGAGGAAACGGGTCTGCTCGAGTCGCTCGAGGGCAAGAAGGGCCAGCCTCGCCTGAAGCCCCCTTTCCCCGCGACCCACGGGCTCTTCCAGTGCCCGACCGTCGTCAACAACGTCGAGACGATCGCCACCGTGCCCTGGATCGTCCAGCACGGGGCTGCTGCCTACGCGGCGATGGGGACCGAGAAGGCCAAGGGCACGCGCCTGATGTGCGTCTCGGGCCACGTCAACAAGCCCGGCGTCTACGAGATCGAGATGGGCATCCCGATGAAGCAGTTCATCGACGAGCACGCTGGCGGGATCCGGATGGGCCGCAAGCTCAAGGCTGTCATCCCGGGCGGTTCGAGTTGCCCGATCCTCACGGCCGAGCAGGCCGAGAGTGTCACGATGGATCCCGAGGCGATCGCCGCGCTCGGCTCGATGGCCGGCTCGGGTGGCATGATCGTCATCGACGATCAGACCGACATGGTGGACCTGCTCGAGGATCTGCTGCACTTCTACCAGCATGAATCGTGCGGTCAGTGCACCCCGTGCCGCGAAGGCACCGACTGGCTATACAAGATCATCCAGCGGATCAATGCCGGCAAGGGCACGACCGAGGAACTCGACGCGGTGCTCGACATCGCTGACAACATGGAAGGCAAGACCATCTGTGCGCTGGCCGCGGCCGCGACCATGCCGACTCGCTCTTACATCAAGGCGTACCGGCACGAGTTCGAGGCCAAGATCAAGCGCGAGCGCATGACGGTCTAGGAGAGGCACTTCATGGCAACGATCACTCTCAATGGTCAGCAGGTCGAGGTTCCCGATGGCCTCAACCTGATCCAGGCGGCCGAGACGGCCGGCGTGACCATCCCGCACTACTGCTACCACCCCGGGCTTCCCGTGGATGGCAACTGCCGCATGTGCCTCGTCGAGATCGAGGGCGCGCGGGGACCGCAGATTTCCTGCAACACCCCCGTCAAGGACGGGATGGTCGTCAAGACGGACACCCCGGCCGTCGAGAAGATGCGCAAGGGCGTGCAGGAGTTCCTCCTGCTGAATCACCCCATCGACTGCCCCATCTGTGACCAGGCGGGCGAGTGCCGGCTCCAGGACTACTACATGGAGTACGGCCAGTACCAGAACCGCTCGATGGTGCCCAAGGTCGAGAAGGACAAGGTCGTCGACCTCGGTCCCCTGGTCGTCCTCGACCAGGAGCGCTGCATCCTGTGTTCGCGCTGCGTGCGGTTCTGCGAATCCGTCACCAAGACCGGCGAGCTGGTGATCTCGAACCGGGGCGATCGCAGCCGCATCCAGGCCTTCCCGGGCAAGCAGCTCGACAATGCCTACTCGGGGAACGTCGTCGACCTCTGCCCGGTCGGCGCGCTCACCAGCAAGGATTTCCGCTTCAAGCAGCGCGTCTGGTTCCTCGAGACGGCCAAGTCGGTCTGCACGGGGTGCTCGAACGGGTGCGCCATCACGGTCGATTTCCGCGAAGGTCAGCCCTACCGCTACAAGCCCCGGCATAATCCCCAGGTCAACGACTACTGGATGTGCGACGCGGGCCGCCTCTCGTACAAGCAGCTCAACGAGAACCGCCTGTATACGGCGATCCTCGGCGGTGACGACACGACGATCGGCAAGGCGCTCGATGCCCTGGTCGCCCGGATCCGGGAAGTCGTCGCGAGCCACGGGCCCGAGGCGATCGCCCTGGTGGGGTCCTCCCACGCCACGCTCGAAACCCAGTTCGTCCTGCGCCGTCTGGGCCAGGAGGTCCTGAAGACCTCGAAGTTGTCCGGCGCGACCCTCACTCCCGACTGGGACGGCGACGACTTCCTCAAGAAGGCCGATCGCACCCCGAACCGCAACGGTCTCCGGTTCCTCGGCATCGACCACGACCCGGGGACGCTCCGGTCCTGGCTCGAGGCCGACCAGATCCAGCTGCTCATCCTGGTCGACAACGAGCTCGGCCTCGAGGGGGACGACTCCTGGCAGGCGCTGCTGGCCCAGGTGCCGACCGTGGCTCTGCTCACCCGGACTCGTTCCGATTGGGCCGAGAAGGTCGCCTACGCGCTGCCCATCGCGAACCACGTCGAGCAGTTCGGCTCGTTCGTGCAGGCGAAGGGTGTCCTCCAGAAGCTCGGCAAGGCGTACGATCCCGAAGGGGACGCGGCTCCGGCGCTCGACATCCTGCAGGCGATCGCCCGTGCTCTCGGCACCGATTTCGGCTATGACGACATCGAGGCCGTCTGGACGGACCTCCTGAAGGCATATCCCGAGTCCTTCCCTGGCATCGACAGTTTCTACGGCATCCCCGAGCACGGCGTCGCGCTGGAGCTCGCGGCAGTGGCTGGAAAGTAGGCGGCCCCTTCCATGACCGGCAACTGGATCCTCGACCTCGTCATCATCGTCCTCAAGGCTGCCTTCCTGCTCACGATCCTGCTCACGATGGCCCCCGTGCTCATCGTGCTCGAGCGCAAGATCTCGGCCTTCATCCAGGACCGCCCGGGGCCCAACCGCGCCGACATCTTCGGCTTCCGGCTGGCTGGCTTCGTGTACGTCTTGGCCGACGCGATCAAGCTCTTCACCAAGGAGAACTTCACGCCGACAGCGGCCAACCGCTTCTACTACTACCTCGCGCCTGCCATCTCCGTGATGGTGGCGCTCAGCACCGGGGCCGTCGTGCCCTTCGCTGACAGCCTCACGTTCGGCGAGCACGTCGTCCCGATGCAGGTGTTGCCGATCAACGCAGGCCTGCTGTGGTTCTTCGCCATCGCCTCGCTGGGCGTTTACGGCATCGTGTTCGCGGGCTGGGCCTCCAACAGCAAGTACTCGCTGCTCGGTAGCATTCGCTCGAGCGCCCAGCTCATCAGCTACGAGATCCCGATGGGTCTCTCGGTGGTGGGCCTCCTGATGGCCTTCCAGACGCTCGAACTCAACAAGATCGTCCAGGCTCAGGGGGGGCTGCTCAACGTCCTGAATCTCTTCCACGCCGGGGTGCAGATTCCCCTCGCGAACGGGGCGCATCTGGCGCTCGGGATCCCCAACTGGGGAATCTTCATCCAGCCGGTGGCCTTCGTGATCTTCCTGGTGGCCTCCTACGCCGAGACCAACCGGACGCCGTTCGACCTGGCCGAATCCGAATCGGAGCTCGTCGCCGGGTTCCACACCGAGTACTCGGCGATGAAGTTCGGCATGTTCTTCTTCGCGGAGTACATGGCGATGGTCGTGGCCTCCTCGATCATGGCCACGCTGTTCTTCGGGGGCTGGCAGGTGCCGTTCCTCGACACCGCTGCGCTCCAGTCCCTGTCGCTGCCGCTGATCCGCCTGGGTCTCGGGGCGGGTGCCGGTGTGGTGGCGCTGGCCGCATTCGGACTGTATCGCTTCTACCTGGGCAATCGCGGCCGTTTCGGCGATCGCCGTGACCTCGAGGGCCTCGTGCTCTCCGTCCTCGCGGGCGGTCTGGCCGGTCTGCTCGCCCTGGCGTGCCTGGGCTCGCTGCTGCTGACCGAGATGCCGGTCTGGGGCGCGGTCGCCTTCGCGGCATTCGCCCAGTTCAACGCTTTCTTCATCAAGATGTTCCTGCTGGCCACCACGTTCGTGTGGGTCCGCTGGACCGTGCCTCGCTTCCGCTACGACCAGCTGATGGACCTCGGCTGGAAGTCGCTGCTGCCGCTGGCGCTCGCGAACATCTTCGTCACGGGTCTGGCCATCCTGCTGGGCAACCACTTCGGAGGCTAGGAAGGAACACCATGAAGGTCGCTCGTCCCACCGAGGCCATCCAGGAGCGCGTGTATCTGCTCGAGCTCGTCAAGGGGCTCGGGATCACCCTCCGTCACCTGGTCTCCAACCTCGTCAGTCCCCGGCGCATGCCGATCGTCGAGTATCCCGAGAAGCAGAAGAGCTTTCCCGCGGGCTTCCGTGGCAAGCATCGTCTGACCAAGCGTGAGAACGGCGATGTCCGCTGCGTGGCGTGCTTCATGTGCGCCACGGCTTGCCCGGCCGAGTGCATTCACATCGTCGCCGAGGAGAGCCCCGACCCGACGATCGAGAAGCGCCCCGCGCGCTTCGACATCGACCTGCTCGAGTGCGTCTTCTGCGGCATGTGCGTCGAGGCCTGTCCCGTGGATGCCATCCGCATGGATTCGGGCGTCTATGCCATCGCCGACTTCAAGCGCAGCAACTTCGTCATCACCAAGGAAGAGCTGATGGCGGTCAAGCCCCAGGGCCTGCCCGACTAGCCCGCGTTCTCGAGGAGACGTCGCCCCGTCATGTTAGACATCCTGCTATTCCTGATCCTCGCGAGCGTCATGGTGCTCGGTGGTCTCGTGACCATCACCCGAAAGCAGCCTCTTGCCGCCGCACTCGCCCTGGTCGTCTCGTTCGTCGCGCTCTCGGGGCTCTACGCCCTCCTGACGGCCCAGCTCATCGCGATCTTGCAGATCCTGGTGTACGCGGGCGCCATCATCGCGCTCATCGTGTTCGTCATCATGCTCTTGAACGTGCGTGAAGAGGACCTGCAACTCGGCGAAGACCGCATCGGACAGGTGGGAATTGCGCTGCTCGCCCTGTTCCCCTTCGTCTCGGTCATCATCGGTGCCGTGCTTCAGCTCCCCGAGGGCGCCTTCCCGGCGCTCGCCTCGGCGGACTTCGGCAGCATCGAGGCCGTGGGCATGTACCTCTACCGGAACTACGCCTTCGTGTTCGAGCTCGTCTCGGTCCTCCTGACCGTGGCGCTCGTCGGCGTCGTCCTGCTGGCCAAGCGCCGCATCTAGGAGCTCACGATGCACCTCACGTTGCACTACTTCCTGATCGCGAGCGTCCTGCTCTTCGCCATCGGCGCGGCGGGCGTGGTCGGTCGCAAGAACCTCTTCATCGTGTTCATGTCGATCGAGCTGATGCTCAATGCCGTGAACCTCTCGTTCGTGGCCTTCGCCCGGGCTCTCAACCAGCTCGACGGTCACATCTTCGTCTTCCTGGTGATGGCCGTCGCCGCGGCTGAAGCAGCCATCGGGCTGGCCATCGTCATCTTGCTCTTCAAGAACAAGGAGTCGCTCAACGTGGACGACTTCTCGCTGTTGAAGCGGTAGAGGGATCGATGGACACGCACCACATTCAAGCAATCGAAGCCACCGCGAGCAGCCTGCTGCTCCTGGTACCCCTGTTCCCGCTCCTCGGCGCGATCGTCAACGGTCTCCTGACCCTGATGTTCGCCCACACCGAGAAGGGCGCCCCCCGGCAGCTCGTCACGGGTATCGCCGTCGGCGCGCCCGTGCTCTCGTTCTTGACGAGCGTCGTGCTCTTCTTCCAGCTGCGCGGTCTCGGCGAAGAAGCTCGCCTGATGACGCAGCACGTCGCGACGTGGATCAAGGCCGGCGCGCTCGACCTGGGCATCGACTTCATGCTCGATCCCCTGAGCGCCGTGATGATCCTGGTCGTCACGTTCATCGGGTCGCTCATCCACCTCTACTCGGTGGGCTACATGAGTCACGACCGGGGTTTCAGCCGGTTCTTCACGTACCTGAACCTGTTCACGTTCTCGATGCTCGTGCTCGTCCTGGGCAAGAGCCTCCCCATGATGTTCGTGGGCTGGGAAGGCGTGGGCGTCTGCTCGTACCTGCTCATCGGGTTCTGGTTCCAGGATCTCGACAAGGCCTATGCGGGCAACAAGGCGTTCATCGCCAACCGCGTGGGGGACTTCGGCTTCCTCATCGGGATCTTCTACCTGTTCACGCAGACCCTGGCGCACGGCGGTGCGACGCTCGACTTCGTCGAACTGTCTCGCTTCTTCGCCGCGCTGCCCCACGATGCCACGACGACCACCGTCGCGACCATCGCGGGTCTGTGCCTGTTCATCGGGGCGATGGGCAAGAGCGCCCAGGTGCCTCTGCACGTCTGGCTCGCGGACGCGATGGCCGGCCCCACGCCGGTCTCGGCCCTGATCCACGCGGCAACGATGGTCAC
>JBIIHZ010000096.1:0-6881 GCA_044235265.1 Candidatus Sericytochromatia bacterium | reverse complement strand
CCGGGCCGGTAAGCGACGGCCACCTCCGCATCGGGCATCAGGTGATGGATGGTCGAGGTGATCTCGTCGGGTGTCATGAAGGTCCTCCGTCCGGGTCGCATCCATGGTAAGGGTTCCAACCCGCATTCACCAGGGTGCGATGGCAGGTGTTCGGAGCCCGAGTTGCGGGCATGGTAGCCCGGATGACCGAATCGGGGGACTCGTGGCCGTTCTTTCACCTTGCATCCGCATCTGTCAGCTCGATAACACCGGCTCCGTCTGCACGGGATGCGGGCGTACGCGCCAGGAAATCGCGCGCTGGTCCCTGCTCGACGACGAGGGCAGGCAGGCCGTCGTCGAGCGGGCTGCCGCACGTCTCGAATCCCGTGCATCGTTCAGGGGTGCGGGTTCCGGGGCTGTTCGGGACGGTCAGGAGCCAGGAAACACGCACGATTAAGGCTTGTTCGCGGCCGTGAATCCAGGTTTCCTGCTTTATCAAAAATCCGTTAAGTCGCGCATCCGGACCCACCGGTTCGCGATACAACCGGTGGTAAGCGTTTCAAGCAATCTGCCAGGAGGATCCCGACGATGACAACCGTAGGTAGCACCACGAACGCGACGATGAATATCCGCCCCGCCGGTGCTGCGGCCGTGGTCGACACCGCCCCGGCTACCGGCAACGCCGCTCCCGGCGGTGCTTCCCCGACCTCGGCGGCACCTGGCGACACGACTGCCGTGGGTGGAGGACCTGCTGCCACGATCGGGCTGAACCAGACCTTCCAGTCCGGTTCCTCCGGTGGGATCGGTGGGGTCAAGGCGGCCACCACCGTGGAGCCGCCTCCCCCTCCGCCGCCGCCCAAGGCTCAGGGACTCACGTTCAAGAGCTGGGGCGACCCGCACGAGGTGTCGGGCGACGGGCTCAAGTTCGATAACATGGGCCTCGGGGTCTTCACGGCCCTCAAGAGTGCCTCGGGTGACCTGCGTTTCGACAAGAAGCATGAGAGCATTCCCGGGACCGGTGCGGACGGCTCGACGGTCAACACGGAAGCCGCCATCCAGTTCGGCACGGACCTGATCTCGTACAAGACGGCCAACAACGAGCTCTTGATCAACGGGAAGAAGGTCGAGCTCAAGGACAAGGAAGTGTTCCAGCTTCCCGATGGGGGGTCGGTCACCCGGAACGGCGACAACTACACGGCTGTCTCGGCAAAGGGTGACAGCATCACCATCCAGGACCGCGGCAAGTACCTGGATTTCGAGGGGGCCATCTCGGCCAATCGGGCGGATGGTGAGGTGACGGGGTCGCTCGGGCGGTTCGACGCGGATACCAGTTCAACGAACGACCTGGTCAAGGCGGACGGCACCCAGGCGAAGGATGTCAACGACTTCATCAACTCGTGGAAACCCGCCGAGGGTCAATCGCTGCTGGACAAGAAGCCCGAAGATCTGTCGAAATTCGCTGAAGAGAAGAAGGGTCTCCAGAGCAACCTCGACGGGTTGCTCAAGGAAGAAGACAAGCTCGGCAAGGAGCGGCTTCCCATCCTCAAGGAAGTCAGCGAGATGGAAGGAACCGTCGAGTTGCTGCGCGGCCTCAAGCCGCTGGAGCGGACGGAAGCCGACGACGCGATGATCGCGAAGTTCGATGGACTCAAGAGCAAGCTCGAGACGCTCAATGGCAAGATCGAGGACCTCAACAAGCAGCAGGAGCCCATCCGCAAGCGCATCGAAGCCATCGGTCAGATCCAGGGCATCGAGCAGCAGAACAAGCAGCTGTTCACCAAGGAGGCGGATGCCGGGCAGGATCGTCGCGAGCTTCTCCAGACCGCCCTCAAGGAGAGCGGCGCCAAGACGGTCGATGAACTGAAGGCGAAGGGCGATCGCCTGGCGGCCGAGCCCGTGGCCATCCTGAGCGAGAAGGATATCGACCTGCGGACCAAGATTCCTGCCTGGCTCGCCCAGATCACGGCCTTCACGGACCTGATCTCGAAGTTGAACAGCGAGCAATCGTCCAACGATTCCCGCATCCGCGAGCTCGACGAGAGCACCCGGTTGCCCGCTTCCGTCAAAAAGGCCGCTTAGGTCCTGAAAGTGCTCGAGGGGGCGGCGAGGCAACTCGCCGCCCCCTTTTTCGCGTTCAGTACGGGGCCGGGGTGAAATAGAGCAACGGGTTGCGCAGTTCGCTGTACGCGGCCACGTACTCGATGAGAAACCCCTCGACCTGACCTTCCGGAACCCATCCCCCGGCCCGCACGTTCCGGCCGCGAACATCGAGCGGATGCGGCGCCAGGCAGGTGGTGTTGGGGTCACATGTCCCGTTCGTGAGCGCCGTCATGGTCACGCGCGTCAGACCGTCTGCGATGTCGACCGAGAAGGTGGCGGGCTTCGGTGCCGCGTCGAACGACTCGAACCCCGGGACGACCTGACCGTTGACGGCGATGCGGACCGTGTCGGAATCGGCGAAACCCGCCTCGTAGACCAGAAAATCGACTTTCCGGCGAACCGTCACGATGCGAAACAGGTCGGGGGCCGGACGCGGAGTCGCGTTCGACAGGCGATCGGCTTCTTCCCAGGGTGACGGCGTCGCGGCCTGGATCTGACGCCTCGGGTCGACACCACCCGGGCCACTGGCGGGATCCCACGCGCACGCGACGAGGACCGTCATCAGACAGAAGAAGGACCAGGATGACGATCTCGAAGTGCCTGGCATCCGGTCAGCCCGTCTGGAACTCGAACCACCCTCACGCCAGAACATCATAGCGAGGGGGTGGCGTCCGGAAAACCCCCTGTCACGCTTTTCAGGCGACAAGGATGCCTCGTGGAGCTCTTGCGTGTTCAAATGAGTCCATGGCTTTCGACTGGACAAACGCGCTACCGGGTGTGGTCTTCCTGATCGTGACGGGATGGCTGGGGGCCTTCGTGGCGGGCATGCTCGGCGTGGGTGGGGCGATCGTCCTGTTTCCCTTGCTGCTCGTGGGACCGGCCTGGTTCGACCTCGATGCTCTGCCGCCCGCCACCATTTCCGGCGTCGTGCTCGTTCAGGTCGCCCTGGCCATGAGCCTGGCCACCTGGCAGCACGGTCGGACCGGGAGGATCGACTGGCCCCTGGTGCGTCCCCTCGGGCTCGCCGCCGCCGCGGGCGCGATCCTCGGGGGCTTTGTCTCCGGTCGGGCCCCGGAGGCCCTCATCCTGTGGACGTTCGCCGGCCTCGCGTCGTGCTCGGCCCTGGCCATCGCCTGGCCCCTGAAGTCCGGGCCTCCGGTTGACGCCGAGGTCAATCGCCTCCCTCGACGCGACCGGGTCACCCCGGCGATCGCCGCGGTGATCGGTCTGTTCTCGGGGGTGAGCGGTCTGGGCGGGGCGATCTTGCTGGCTCCCGTGCTGCGCTGGACGCGTCGCCTCGAACCGCACCAGCTCGTCGTGACCACCCCCCCCATCGTGGCGGTCACGGCCCTGAGCGGACTCGTGGGCAAGCTGGTCGGGGGGCCCATCGCCTGGGATGTCGCGGTCTGTCTCGCCCTGGGGACGCTGCAAGGGGCTCCGCTGGGGGCCCGGACGGGGCAGCGGCTTTCGCCTGGCGTCCTGCGCTGGTTGCTCACGGCGGCGATCGCCGCCTCGGCCCTCCAGGTGGCCTGGCGCGCGGCCCACGCGCCCTGATGCCGTGATGATTGACAGGTTCCTCCATCAGGGTGCAAGCTAGGCGCCATGCAAGCCCCTCTGATGTCGGACATCGCCTCTCGAGTCACGGTCGGCCTGCCCGGTCCTGGCCTCGCCCGGGCCGCCTGGGAGCGTTACCGGGAATTGCTGGCGAGCGGGGTCGGGAGTGACCGGATCCTCGTCTGGCTCTCGAGCGAGAGCCGCTCTGCATGGGTGTCGCTGCTCAAGGGCGAGCTTCCCGAGCACATCGCTCCGCAAGCCCGTCCGGAAGAGCCGCCCGGTGGGCTGGAACGGCCCACGGGGGCCCAGCGCGTCCAGACGCCACGGGCCTGGATCCAGGCCGAACTGCAGGCCTGGTGGCCTCTGGTCGACGAGGCGCTCGATCGACTCGGGTTCGTGCCCGCACGTCGCCCGGGCGAGCCGCGGCACGTGGCGATCGGGATGGCCCAGGCCCTGCTCGCCCGGTTCACCTCGGAGCTCCGGCCTCCCGGGGGAACGCTGCTGGAGTGGGCCCGCTCACCCCGTAACTTGCAGGATGTGCAGCTGCTCGACGCCCTCGCCCGCTGGATCGAGCACGGCGGCACCGCACTCGCGCCCGGCGCCCTGGAAGGGCTCGAACGGTGCCTGGCGGCGGGTCTTCCCGAACTCGTCGCGCCCGGCGAGTTGCGTGTCCTGCTCGAGCACTTCGTCCGGGGCATGCTCGAACACCGTGTCCTGGACCACGCCCTCGCCCTCGATGCGTTTCTCCAGATCCTCGCGCCCGAGCCCCTGTTTCGGGAGGCCTTCCGGGCCGCCACCGACCACTGGATCGTCGAGAACGTGGACGACCTCCCGGCCTGCCTCCTCGACTGGCTCGAGTCGGGCGTGGCGTCCGGCATCACGCTCCATGCGTTCACGTCGGCCGATCCCGACGACTCGGCTCCCGACCCCGCATTCCGGGGGGGACTCCGCGAGCATCTGGGCGGAAATCTCGCCCGGGCCGCGCGCCTCGTGTCCGGATGGCCCGTGCACGGTGTACCGCTCGATGGGCCCTCTCCCTATCTGGAGCTGGCCCGGTGCCTTCACGCGGGCCTGGCCGGGGACTTGGTCCCGCGTGTCCGGCAGGTTCCCCCTCTGACCTGCCGCCTGGATCATCTGTCGCATGCCCAGATGATCGAGGCCATCATCCCAGAGGTGGCGGAACTCGCCCGGAAAGGAGAGGCCTCGCGCATCGCCCTGGTCGTGCCGGCCCTCGACAGCCTGATCATCTGGTCGATCCGCCATCGCTTCGAGCGAGCCGGGATCGGTCTGCATGTCTTCGCAGGTACGAATCGCCTCACGGACCACCGTCCCGTGCGGCTCCTGCTTGCGGCGGCCCGTCTCGCTCATCCGGCCTGGAGCCGGCCCTGCGGGGAGTTCGAGCGCCTCGAATTGCTCGAGGTCCTGACCGGGCTCGATCCCATCCGTCTGTCTCGCGTGGCCGCGGGGCTCGTCGGTCCGGACGGAGGCTTGCCGTCTCGTGACCAGGTGCTGGCGGTGATGCCTCAGGTGGACCTGGAGGCCCTTTCACGCCTCGACCGGGTGTGCGCCTGGCTCGCGCGTCGTCGTGAAACGCCCCTGCACAGCCTCGAGGGGTTCTTTCGCGAGGCGTTCGTCGAGCTGGAGGCCACCCAGCTCGCGACGGGAGCGATCGATGAGCCGGCGCAGCGTGGCATCAGCCAGATCGGGCAGCTGCTCGAGCTGGCTCGCGACTTCGAGCGCATCGAGCGTCATCTGGGGGAGACCCGGCCCCACCTGATCGGTGAGCGCTTCCTGGCGCACCTCGATGGAAATCCCATCGCCGAGCGTCCGTTCTTCCGGCGGGCCCCGCACCGCGAGGCCGTCATGCTCGCGACCGCCAGCCAGCTCGCCGAGCGCGGTTTCAGGGCTCCAGGCGAGCGTCTGGAGCATCTCTTCTTGCTGGACCTCGGCTCCGAGCGCTGGTGGAAACACGATCGCCGGGAGCTCGTCCACCCGCGAGTGTGCACGCCTTCCTGGTCAGGCGGCGCCAGAACCCTCGAGGCCGATGAGGCCGATGCGCGGGTGAAGCTCGCCCGGGTGCTCTTCGCATCGCTGTCGCGGGTCCGGACCCACCTTCATCTGCACGCCTGCCTGACGGATGCGGAGGGCCGCGAAAACCTCGGGGAACTGCCTTCGCTGTTCGAACGGACCCTGGCAAGGGGGAGCTGATGGAAAGCCTCGAAACCGTGGTCCCCGGGTCCGTGGAAGCCTCACCCGTGACTCTGAGGCCTGCACAGGCCCGTGCCCTGGCTTACACGGGAGGGCGATTGGCCATCTCGGCCGTGCCCGGGGCGGGGAAGACCTTCATCCTGACCCAGCTGGCCGGTCGCCTCATTCGCGAACTCGGGGTGCCTCCAAGGCAGATCCTCATCCTGACCTACATGCGCAGTGCGGCCGAGAACTTTCGCCGACGGATCGCGGAGGCCCTCGCCGAGGCGGGCTCGAGCGCCTACGGTCTCCAGGCGATGACCATCCACGCGTTCTGCCTCGGTCTGATCAAGCAGCGGTCGACCTGGGAAGATCCCGCGGGGGGCGATCGCTCCGCCTGGACCGTCATCACCGAGATCGAGCAGCGCCAGCTCCTTCGGGCCGGGCTCGAAGGTTTTCTCGCCTCTCCTGCAGGGAGGGTCTGGTTGCAACGGCAGTCCCGAGCGCCGGAGGTCGAGGACTGGCTGAAGGAGTTGCCCCGCCTCGTCTCGCTTGCGAAGCTCGAACAACTGGCCCCCGAGGACGTCATCCAGCGGCTTGGCCAGGACTTCCTGCCCCACGCACGCGCCATCGCCCATTACCTCGAGACCCAGCAACGCGAGGGTCTCCTGGATTACGACGACCAGGTCCGTCAGGCCATCGACTGGCTCGAGCGCGACGATGCTCTGCGCACCCGGGTCCAGGCCCGCTATCGGTTCGTGTTCGAAGATGAGGCCCAGGATTCCACGCCGATGCAGGCCCGTCTCGTGGGCCTGCTCACGGATCCGGACCGTGGGGGCTCGGGCAACCTGGTCCGGGTGGGGGATTCCAACCAGTCCATCACGACGACCTTCACCTTCAACGATCCGCGTTTCTTCCGCGAGTTCTGTTCGGACCTCGAGACGGGCGATCGCCACATCCGGATGGATGAGTCGAGCCGGAGTGCGCCCGAGGTGATCGACCTGGCGAACGATCTCCTCGACTTCGCCAGTCGGGGTGACCGTGAGCCCCTTCGCGAGACG
>JBIIHZ010000095.1:0-6889 GCA_044235265.1 Candidatus Sericytochromatia bacterium | reverse complement strand
GCCGCGAGAACGTCCGCATCGTGAGCATGCCCTACAAGCTCAGTTCCCCCGACAGCATGGCCCACGCGCAGCTGGTGGCGGACGACCTGGGCCTCGAGATGCTCGTCGAACCCATCACCGGCATGGTCGACGCCTACCTCGCGACGCACGCTGATGCCTCGAAGCTCCGGCAGGGCAACCTGATGGCCCGCATGCGGATGGTCACGCTTTACGACCACTCGGCTGCCTGGAATGCGCTCGTCCTGGGCACCTCGAACAAAACCGAGCTGCTGCTCGGGTACGGCACGCAGCACGGCGACCTCGCCTCGGCCCTCAACCCGCTGGGCGACCTCTACAAGACCCAGGTGCGCCAGCTGTCGCGGCACGTGGGCGTGCCGGCAGCCGTGATCGACAAGCCCCCCTCGGCCGACCTGTGGGAAGGCCAGTCGGACGAGGCCGAGCTGGGGTTCACCTACGACGAGGTGGACCGGCTGCTGGTCGCGCTCGTGGACGAGCGGCGATCGCCTGACGAGGTCGAGGCCCTCGACTTCGCCCGCCCGATGATCGAGCAGGTGCTGAAACGCATCCGCCTCAACCAGTTCAAGCGCCGGACGCCGCTGCTGCCCAAGATCTCGGCCCGCACCCTCGACAAGGACTTCCACTACCTGCGGGACTGGGGCAGCTAGTCCCGGCCCCGCGCGAGTCAGTGAATGCGCAGCAGGCGGTCATTGCCACTGTCGCAGACCACCACATCGCCATCGGTCATGACGCATAGCGCCTCGGGTCTGTTCATGTTTGCCCAGTTTACGTCATCAATAGCATCGATTGGCGGACGCGGTGCCACTTCGCGGACACGGCCGCTGGCCACGTCGAACTTCAGCAAATCATCATTGCCATCGGGCCCACCACCGGTCGCAACGTAAAGGGCTCCAATTCCCCCGACTGCTATAGCCAATAAATTGTCGAACCTAGCATAGCCATCTGACCCCATACGTGTACCCATGCTCAAGAACTTGCTGACCTCTCCCGTCGCCAGGACGATCTTCCGGATGTGGTAATTGCCGGAGTCCGCCACGTACAGCGCCCCCTTACCATCCAGTGCAAGACCTCTCGGATAACCGAAACGTGCGTCTATGCCTACCCCATCGGCATTGCCCTGATCCGAACCTGCAACTGTGCTCACAGCACCTGTCGCAAGTACAACCTTCCGGATGCGGAAACTTCCGGAGTCCGCAACGTAAAGCGCTCCCTGACCATCCAGGGCCAGGCCGTTCGGGTAAATGAACCGTGCGACGCTTCCTAACCCGTCGACATAGCCCGGATCCGAACCTGCAACCGTGCTCACAGCCCCCGTCGTCAGCACAACCTTACGGATACGGGCATTACTGGCGTCCGCCACATACAGCATCCCGTTCTCGTCCAGCGCAAGGCTTCTCATTTCACCGAACTTCGCGGCGGCTCCAATCCCATCTGCAAACCCACTGACAGACCCAGCAACCGTGCTGACCTGTCCCGTCGCCAGCACCACTTTCACGATGCGATTATTGCCGGAATCTGCCACGTACAGCGCCCCCTGCCCGTCCGCCACGCAGGCAGTCGGTCCATCCATCGAGACGGCAACTCGGCCAGTGAGGGTATGTATGGCTGCAGTCGCAAGGTGCACCTGCCGGATACGAACGCCTTCAGCCACATACAGCTTACCCTGACCGTCCAGGGCAAGGTTCTGTGCTTCTCCGAACAGTCCTTCGGTTCCTACGCCGTCCGCATAGTCACGATCCGAGATCGCCACCGTACTCACCACACCCGTTGCAAGAACCACCTTCCGGATGCTCGCATTACCGGAGTCTGCGACATAAAGAGCCCCCTGTCCGTCCAGGGCAATGCCTCTCATTTCACCGAACTTCGCAGCGGTTCCAATCCCATCTGCAAACCCATGGACAGAGCCGGCAACCGTGCTAACTTCTCCCGTCGCCAACATCACCTTCCGGATAAGGTGATTGCCGGAGTCCGCCACGTACAGCGCCCCCTTACCATCCAGTGCAAGACCTCTCGGATAATTGAACCGTGCGGAACTACCTACCCCGTCAGCCAATCCCGGATCCGAACCAGCAACCGTGCTCACAGCACCTGTCGCCAGAACGACCTTCCGGATGCGAGAATTACCCGCGTCCGCCACATAAAGCGTCCCCTGGTGGTCCCAGGCAAGGCCCGCCAGGGAACTGAACTGCGCGGTTGCACCCACCCCGTCTGCAAACCCATCAGCAGACCCTGCTACCGTGCTGACCGCACCCGTCGCCAGCACTACTTTCCGAATACGATGACCGTCAGCTACACACATCGCACCCTGGCCATCGAGAACAACGCAAGTCAAGGCAAGAAACTGCGCGGCGTTTCCTATTCCGTCGGACAAACCGTGATCCGAACCCGCAACCACGCTAACGGCACCCGTTGCCAGCACCACCTTTTTGATGCAAGCATCACCAGAGTCCGCCACGTACAGCAACCCATGCTCATCCGCGGCACAGGCAGAACCGGCGATGTCCCCCAGATCCTCGTAACCGAGATCGCCCCCGGCGATCGTCGTGACCTTGTAGACCCGGCGCATGGTGACGGGCGGCACCTGCACGCCCGTTCCGGCATAGACGGGCACGTCGAGCTCCAGGGGGGCATAGCGGTCCCGCGTGAACGTGAGATGCACGTACGTGAGCGGCAACCCGGACAGGGTGAACGTCCCGTCCGACGCCGACGTGGTGGAGGCATTCTCGCCGTCCCGCGCCCGCGCCTGCACCGAGAAGCCGGAAGGCGAGCCCAGATCGTCGGTCGACAGCACCCCCGTGACGGCCCCCGTGCCTCCCTGGCCTGCACCCGTGCCCCCGCCGAGGGGAACCAACGAGATGGCGGCGGCAGAGGTCACGGCCCCGGCCTTCACCACCAGGTCGGTCGAGCGGGCCAGCGCGAAGGCCGGGCCCCGGACCGCCAGCGTATAGGTGCCCACCGGCACCCCGGTGAGCCGGTAAGCCCCCGCGGCATCCGTGTAGGCCACCAGGTCCGTCCCCGGCACGAACACCGCCGTCCCCGTGAGGTCCTGGTTGCCGGCCGCCGAAACCGCACCGGCGATCTCGCCCGTGGGCACCAGCGCCAGGTTCACGTTCTCGCCGGCCTGAACGGACCACCGCACCGCGCGCCAGGCCGTCCCGACCTTGCCGGCCACCACGTTGTAGGTGCCTGCAGGAACCGAAATCGTGAAGGTCCCGTCGGCAGCCGTCCGTGTGCCGTACACGGTCCCGCCCGGGGGTGCGAGCACGGGAATGGCCGAGACCGTGAGGTCCGACGAGGGCTCCTGCCCCGTCACCGTCACGCGGCCCCCGATCGTCAACCGATTCACGGCGGGGCCGCCCGGAGCGGTGCCATGCGTGGTCCCGGCGGCGGTCGATCCGCCCTCGGAAGGCTCCGGCAGGTACGGTGTTCCCGACACGCAGGCGGACGCCACGAGGACCGACAGGATCAGGGCGAGGACCGGACGGGGCATGTTCATGGACGGATTTCCTGCAGGGGGAAACGAGCAGGCTCACCCTATCATGACCGTCGGATGGTCATCAATCCATCTCCTGTCATGAGATAAGGGCCCCGGGTGTCCCCGGGGCCCTCGTCCATATCGGTTGGCGTGAGGCCTACGCCTCGGCCGACTCCTCGCCGGCCTCGGCCAGCTCCTCGGCCAGCTCGACCAGCAGCCGCACGCCGATGCCTGTCGCGCCCTTGGGCACGTAGGGCTTGCCCTTGTCATCCCAGGCCGTGCCCGCGATGTCGAGGTGCGCCCAGGGGTACTTCTTGGTGAACTTCGACAGGAAGGCCGCGGCCGTGATGGTGCCGCCGGCGCGCCCGCCCGAGTTCTTGATGTCGGCGATGTCCGACTTGATCTGCTCCTGGTACTCGTCCCACAGGGGGAGCTTCCAGGTCCGCTCGGCCGCGCGCTCCCCGGCCTGCCGGACCTTCTCGATCCAGGCGTCGTCGTTGCCCATCAGCCCGATCGCGTGGTTACCCAGCGCGACCACGCAGGCACCCGTGAGCGTCGCGAGGTCGACGACACCCATCGGCTCGTAGCGCTCGGCATACGCGAGGGCGTCGGCCAGGATCAGACGGCCCTCGGCGTCGGTGTTCACGACCTCGATCGTGATCCCGTTCATGGCCGTGAGCACGTCACCCGGATGGATGGCATCGCCGCTCGGCATGTTCTCGGTAGCCGGCACGAGCATGACGACGTTGAGCGGCACCTCGAGGGCGGCGATCGCCTTGATGGCCCCCAGCGCGGCGGCCGAACCCGCCATGTCGTACTTCATCTTCTCCATGCCCTCGGAAGGCTTGATGGAGATGCCGCCGCTGTCGAAGGTGATGCCCTTGCCCACGATGACCAGGGGCTTCACGTCGGCGCCGAGCGGCATGTACTCGAGGACGATGAAGCGAGGCGGTTCGTCCTTCATCGAGCCCTGGGCAACGCCCAGGAACGAGCCCATCTTGAGCTCGGCACATTCGACCTCGGTGAGGATCTTGCAGGTGAGGCCGTGCGTCTCGGCGATACCCTGTGCCGCAGCGGCGAGCGCCGACGGCGTAAGATCGTTGGGCGGCGCGGAGACCAGGTCGCGGCTGAAGACCACGGCCTCGGCCACGGCCGTCGCCTCGCCGAGCGCGCCTTCGAGCAGCTCGTGGTCGGCGTCGCTGCCCGCGAGGATCACGACCTCGTCGAGACTCTTGAACTTGTCGCGATCGAGGGTCTTGTAGCGGTTGTACTGGTAAGACCCGAGCTGGACACCTTCCAGGAACGCCCGGGCGACCGACGGTGCCGGCAGCCCCTCGATGCCCTCACCCAGCACGGGGGTCGTGAGCACCTTGAAACCCGCGTCGCGGGCTGCCGTGGCAACCTTGCCACCGGCCTGGCGGATCTTGTCGAGCGTCAGCGCGTCGCGCTTGCCGAGTCCCACCAGCAACAGACGGCCCGCGGGCAACTTGCCCAGCGTGGGGATGTGGGCGACCTGGTTGGACTTGCCGACGAACTCTTTCCGGCTGATCAGGTCCTGGATCACTCCGCCCAGGTGCTCGTCGAGTGCCTTGACACCCGCCTCATCCTCTTCGAAGAGCCCCACGGCGAGAATGGCGGCCTCGATGCCTGCGATGTTTCCGGTCTTGATGCTGAACTTCATGGGGACTCCTGTCGATCGACCACCCGCCCCCGGAGAACAGCACGTGACGCGTCTCCGGGTCGGCCGGGCGTAGGCGATCAATATACCAGAAACGGTGGGGGCTCACACGCGCGCGGCCCGCGTCGCGCGGGCGGACGATACGAACACCGCGTGAAGGGTATACGGGGCGAGGTACGCGCCTCCAAGACGAACCCGGAGCCATGGCCAGCACCGTCCATACCGCACTCGAGAACCTCAAACCCGGTATGGTCCTGGCCGAGACCGTCTACCATCCGGGAGGACACAAACCGCTCCTGGCCACGGGAACGGTCGTGACGGCCAACGTCATCTCGACGCTGTACCGGGCGGGCCTGGGCAGCGTCCTCACGTTCGATTTCGAGAGCACGGACACGCCCCCGGAGTCGCCGCCCCCGAGCGTCCCCACGCCCGCCTCGACTCCGCCCGTCGCCATCGCCTCCCCCCCCGCGCCCACGGATGCCACCCGTGGACCCCGCGAAAACCGCGGAATCTCCCGAACGGGCCCGCTGGGCAACCTGTTTCCATCGCGCCCCGTGTCCGCGCCACGCATCTCGAGCCCCGGCCATCAGGCCCCCAACGAGGTGCAGCGAGCCCAGAACGAAAAAATCGAGAAGATCGCCAGGGACGTCGTGAACCACAACGTCCGCTCCATCCGCGAGATCGCCCGGACCTACAAGGAATCGGCGACGCTGGACTTCGACAAGGCCGACAACTGCGTCCAGCAAACCCTGCAGGAGATCGTGCTCAACCGGGAGATCCTCTCCAGCCTGGTCGACCTCCGGGTGCGCGACGAGTACACGTATGCGCACTCTGCCAACGTCATGTCCCTGGCCCTGCTGATGGGCGTGACGCTGGGCTACCCCGTGGAGAAACTGCGCCTCCTCGGGATCGGCGCCCTGCTGCACGACATCGGGAAGAACCTGATCCCGGACTTCATCCTGAACAAGGCCGGCAAGCTCACGGAGGCCGAGTTCTCGGTCATGCGGACCCATCCCGAGAAGGGGCTCCGCCTCATCCAGAACCACCGCTGGGCTACACCCGAGATCAAGGGGATCGTCCTGCACCATCATGAACGGTGGGACGGCAAGGGGTATCCGTACGGGCTGAAAGGCGAAGACATCCCCGAGATGGCCCGCGTGGTGGCGGTCTGCGACGTCTGGGACGCCCTCATCTCGAACCGGGTCTACAAGCGGGGCATGCCCCCCAATCACGCCTACAAGATCATCCTCGACGGGATGGACAGCCACTTCGAACGCCGGATGGTCTGGTCCTTCCAGAACTTCATCGTGCCCTATCCCAAGAACGCCCTCGTCCTCCTGAACTCGGGCGAGGTGGCCAAGGTCGTCCAGGTCAACCGGGAAGATTCCGTCCGTCCCGTGATCGAACTGAACGGCTCGTGGGTCGATCTGACGCGCCACGGCCGGCTGCAGGTCGTGGACCTCTACCGGACCGAAGGGCAGATCTGAAGCCGCGATCGCCCGCGGCCCGCTCCACCTACTCGACCATCGCCGGCATCATCACGGCCTCGGACATCCCGTGGATGGCCTTCTTGTCCGCGGGAACCAGCGTGACCAGGATGCCGTGCAGGTGGGCCTGCTCGCCCTCGACGTAGTAGTACGGACAGAGCCGTGCCCGGCCCATGAAGGTCCGGATCTCGCGGCTGGCCAGATCGAGGTAACGCCCCTGGACCTTGACGG
>JBIIHZ010000094.1:0-6986 GCA_044235265.1 Candidatus Sericytochromatia bacterium | reverse complement strand
GGGCAAGGGTTGCTCATGAACGCCTGGGAGACCATGCTGGCTCCGCTCGGGCTCACGACGGCCCAGCTGCTGCTCACCCGGGCCGATCTGGCCGATCGCCAGCGCTACCTCAACGCCTCCACCACCCTGCGAACCCTGCTCGATCAGGATCGACCGGTGGTTCCCGTCATCAACGAGAACGACTCGGTGGCCGTCGACGAGCTCAAGTTCGGTGACAACGACACGCTCTCGGCGCTGGTGGCCCAGCTCGTCGATGCCGACTGGCTGGTCATCTTGACGGACGTTGCGGGCCTCTACGACCGCAACCCGCATGCCGATCCGGAGGCCCGCCTGATCCGCGAGGTCGAGGAGTGGACGCCGGACCTGGAGGCCATGGCGGGAGACAGCCAGTCGGGATTCGGGACCGGGGGCATGGCCACCAAGCTCCGGGCCGCGCGCCTGGCGACGGCGGCCGGGATTCCCGTCGCCCTCGCTCTCGGCAGCCGTCCCCAGCAACTCGTCCAACTGCTTTCGCCCGGGACCCGCGAGGCCTTCGAGGGGACGCTCTTCCGGGCCCGCCGGGCCGACCGACTCGAGTTCCGACGTCGCTGGCTCGCCTTCGGGAGCCCGACGCGCGGGGCCTTCCGGCTGGACGAGGGCGCTGCGCGGGCCATCGGCCGGGAGGGCCGCAGCCTGCTGCCGGCCGGGGTCCGGGAGGTCGAGGGGGAGTTCCACGCAGGGGAAACCGTTCGCGTGCTCGATCCCTCCGGGCACGAGATCGCGCGCGGGCTCAGCAGCTACGGTTCGGCCGAGGCCCGTCGCATCGTGGGACTGCAGTCCGGTGCCATCGAGCAGGCGCTCGGGTACAAGCTCACCGACGAGTTGATTCACCGGGACAACCTGGTCCGCGTCTGAGCCCTTCCCGGTTTCGCCGACCGGGAGCAGCAACTGGAGGTCTTGCGCATGACAGCACTCCTCGACCGCGTCCACCAGCTGGCGACCGAGGCCCGCAAGGGTCTGCCCGCGCTTGCCCGCACCTCGAGTGCCGAACGCGATCGCCTCCTTCGTGGCATCGTGCACCAGCTCAAGATTCACGCGGACGAGATCTGGTCAGCGAACCTCAAGGATCTCGCGCGCGCCGAGGCCGAGGGGCTGGCGAAGCCGCTCATCGACCGCCTCAACCTGGGAGCCGGTCGGCTGAAGGCACTGGCCGAGGGCGTCGAACAGGTCGCCGCGCTGATCGATCCGCTGGGGCAGGTCGTCGCTGGCTGGACCCGGCCCAACGGGCTCTCGATCGAGCAGGTTCGCGTTCCGCTGGGACTCGTCGGCTTCATCTACGAGGCGCGTCCCAACGTCACGATCGAGGCGGCCAGCCTGTGTCTCAAGGCAGGGAACGGGATCCTGCTGCGTGGCGGCTCCGCGGCGCTCGAGACCAACCGAGTCCTCGTCCGGGCCCTCCAGGCCGCTCTGGTCGGACAGGGGCTGCCAGCCTCCCTGGTGAGCTTCGTGGACGATCCCTCGCGCGAATCGGTCGAGGCGATGCTCGGGCTCACGGGCCTGCTCGACGTCGTGATCCCGCGCGGCGGCGAGGGCCTCATCCGGACGGTGGTGGAGAAGGCCCGAGTGCCCGTCATCGAGACCGGGGTGGGCAACTGCCACGTCTACGTCGATGCCTCGGCCGATCCGGACATGGCCACCGCCATCGTGCTCAATGCCAAGACCCAGCGTCCGTCCGTGTGTAACGCCGCCGAGACGCTCCTCGTCCACCGGGACCTCCTCGAGACCTGGTTGCCCGGCGCGCTGGAAGCCCTCGAGCTGAAGGGATGCGAGATCCGGGGGGATGCCGACACGTGTCGCGTCTTCGCCCGGGCCGTTCCGGCCTCGGAGACCGACTGGGACACCGAATTCCTCGACCTCGTCCTGGCCGTCCGGGTCGTCGCTTCGCTCGACGACGCCCTCGACCACATCCGCGTGCACGGGTCGCGCCATTCCGAGGCGATCGTCACGCGTGACCTCGAGTCGTCCGAGCGCTTCCTGCACGAGGTCGATGCTGCCGTCGTCTACGTCAATGCCTCGACGCGCTTCACCGACGGGGGCGAGTTTGGCTTCGGGGCCGAGGTGGGCATCTCCACCCAGAAGCTCCATGCCCGCGGCCCCATGGGCCTCAAGGAACTGACGACGACCCAGTACCGCGTCCGCGGCAAGGGACAGGTGCGCGGCTGATCCCGCACCGGTCCCTCTCCCGACGCCTCCCCTCACCGTGGTGGTCTCGATTTGGCAAGATTCGCCCTCTATGGCGGTACCTTCGACCCGTTTCACCTGGGTCACCTGGCCGTCGTCCGTGCACTCCGCGAGCTGGCGAGCATGGACGAGGTGCTGGTGATCCCGACGGCCCGGTCTCCCCACAAGCTCGGGAGCGCCCTCTCTCCCGGTGAGTGGCGCTACTGGCTCAGCCTGCTCGGAACCCTCGAAGAACCCCGTGTCCGCGTCGAGCGCTGGGAACTCGATCGTCCCCCGCCTTCCTACGCCATCGATACCTTCGAACAGGCCTGCCAGGCTCGCGGAGCGGGCCATGACTGGTGGTGGGTGGTGGGGGCCGATCAGCTTCCCGGACTCGCCACCTGGCAGCGAATCGAGACGCTCCTCGAGCACCTGCGGTTCATGGTCGTGCCCCGCGACCCCTGGCTTGAGACGGAAGGGATCTTCCGGGAGGTCCCCGAGGCCTGGCGATCGCGCTTCGACGTGCTGCCCATGCCGCCGGTCCCGATCTCGGCCACCGAGATCCGACGCAAGCTGGCAGCCCGGCAGGAGGTCCACGACCTGGTGCCGCGATTGACCGGGCTCTACCTCGACCGCTACCATGGGTCGTTGCCCCTTCCGGGCCCCTCTCTGGACAGGTTGGACGCATGATCACGCTGGACGAGACCATCAAGGAGCATCTCGCCGGGACCCTCTCGGCGAAGCGCGTCGAGCACATCCATCGTGTCGCGGACATGGCCGAACGCCTCGCTCGGGCGCACGGGGTCGACCCGGTCCGGGCGCGCATCGCGGCCCTCTTGCATGACCTGGCCCGCGAGACACCCGGTCCGCGCCTCATCGAGGAGTGCCGCCAGCGTGGCGTGCCCCTGATGCCCATCGACGAGGTCAATCCCGTCCCGCGCCTGCACGGACGTGTGGGCGCCTGCTGGGCGCGAGAGCGCTTCGGCATCGAGGACGAGGACATCCTGGAGGCGATCGCGAGCCATACGCTCGGCCGGGTGGGCATGACCCCCCTCGACATGGTCGTCTTCCTGGCCGACTATGCCGAGCCGGGACGTCCGTCTTTCGACGTGCTCGACCGGGTGCGCGAACTCGCCTTCGACGACCTCGAGGGCGCCACGTGTCTTGCCATGGATGGCACGATGCGATACCTGATCGACACGCGGCGATCGTTGCATCCCCAGGTGGTGGATGCACGCAACTGGATCCTCACCCGTGCCGCAGCGCCCGTGAGGGAGGGAAACGCATGACCATGCCCCGTGAACTGGCCCTGGCTGCCTGCGAGGCCGCCGACGACAAGAAGGCGCTCCGCCCCGTGCTCATCGAGGTCGAGGCCGTCAGCTCGATCGCCGACTTCTTCGTCATCTGCTCGGGGTCGACTCCGATCCAGGTCCGGGCGATCGCCGATCACATCCAGGAAAAGCTGGAGGCGCTCGGCTCCACCCTGGGGCACATCGAGGGTGTCCAGCAAGGCCGCTGGATCCTCCTCGATTTCGGGGTCGTGGTCGTCCACGTGATGCTCGAGGTGGAGCGGGAGTTCTACTCCCTCGAGCGCCTCTGGGGCCACGGGAAGGTCGAGACCTGGGATGCGCCGGCCTCCTCCGTGTCGAGCCAGTCGCTCTGACGCATTTCCCGCTGCTTGCCTGCCTGTCGAGCCCCCGGCCTTGGTCGGGGGCTCGACGCTTGACACGGAGTCGGTGCTCGGACATGACTTGTGAAGGATGCAGTATCTTGAATGCGTGATCGGCGACGCGATGGCGTGAGAGGGATTCCGCGTGGCACCTGCTCCGAGAATCTGGCGCTATATTCTCGCCATCATGCTGGCCTGGCTATGTCTGGCCCCCGTGAGCCGCCCCTGGCTCGAGCTGGACGAGCGGGGCGCCGACGTCGAGGTGAGCTGTCAGGTCGCCTCTCGGCGTCACGCGACGCTTGACCTTCAGTTCTCGCGTGCGTTCTACCCGGTCGACCTGGTCCTGCCTGTCGCTTGCCCCATCGCGCCCTCCTGCCTGCGATCCCCCCGGACGCCCCATCTTGCCTGGCTCGTCGGTCACGACCGTCCGACCAGGGCTCCACCAGCTACCTGACGTCGTTCCCTTTCCGTCGTTTCATGCCCTCGTCAGGTCCGGCAGCCAGAAGGGTTGCCGGGAAGGAGAGCCCATGCGCAAGCTCGTACAGGGAATCCATCATCATCACGATCACATCGTCGCTGCCCGCAAGTCCTTCTTCAGCGAACTGGCGCGTGGACAGGCGCCGCGGGCGCTGTTCATCACCTGTTCCGACTCGCGAATCAGTCCCAACGAGATCACCCAGACCCAGCCGGGAGAACTGTTCGTCATCCGCAACGCCGGCAACATCGTGCCTCCGCACGGCCCGTTCGTCGGGGGGGAGGATGCGACCATCGAATATGCGGTGGCCGCGCTGGGCGTCCCCCACATCATCATCTGCGGACATACACATTGCGGGGCCATGAAGGGGGTCCTGCACCCCGAGCAACTGACGACGTTGCCCGGTGTCGCTGCCTGGCTGTCGAATGCCGAGGCGACCCGTCGCATCGTCCGGGAGAATTATCCTGCCGATCTCGGGGAAGAGGCCCTGCTGGACGCCGCCATCTGCGAGAACGTCCTCGTCCAGATCGAGCATGTCCAGACCCTGCCGGTGGTTGCTGCCGCGCTCGCGCGAGGGACGCTCGATCTCCATGCCTGGGTCTACAAGATCGAGACCGGGGATGTCCTGGCCTACGATCGGGAAAGGGGCGAATACCTGCCCCTCGGCGATGACGAACCGCGTCCGTTCGTCGCCCGCACCCGCGGCTGGGTGCCTGCAACGGCCGGAGGTCGTCCATGAGCGTGGTCACCGTCCAGAAGCCTGCGCCTGGCTGGGGCAAAGATCTGCTTGCGTCCATCGTCGTGTTCCTGGTGGCCATCCCGCTCTGCCTGGGGGTCTCCATCGCGTCCGGAGTCGAACCTGCCAAGGGCCTGATCACCGGGATCGTGGGTGGGGTCCTCGTCGGAGCCCTCGCCGGCGCGCCCCTCCAGGTCAGCGGGCCTGCTGCCGGTCTGACGGTGCTCGTGAGCGAGATCATCCTGGAGCACGGGTTGGCGTCCCTCGGGATCATCGTTTTCCTCGCCGGCCTCCTGCAGGTCCTCGCCGGCTACCTGCGTCTCGGGCAGTGGTTCCGGGCGGTCAGCCCGGCCATCATTCACGGCATGCTCGCCGGCATCGGCCTGCTGATCTTCGGGAGCCAGTTTCACGTCATGCTGAGTGACCCCCCCCGGGGGAACGGTCTCAAGAATCTCGCAGCCATTCCCGGGGCCATCTGGGATGCGCTCACCCTCGCGGACGGCTCGACGAGCCACATCGCCGGGGCGGTCGGGATCGTCACCATCCTGGTTCTGGTGGGATGGAACACGTTGCGTCCGCCCGCGCTCCGGATGGTCCCCGCGCCGCTGGTCGCCGTCCTCTTCGCCACGGGCCTCGTCGCGACCCTCGGCCTCGACGTGCCGAGGGTATCCGTACCGGATTCCCTCTTTCAGGCGCTCGACGGCCCCGATGCATCGTGGCTGGGCCAGTTCCTCGATCCGGGCATCCTGGGCGCCGCGCTCGCCGTCGCGCTCATCGCGAGTGCCGAGACCTTGCTGTCCGCGTCCGCGGTCGACCAGATGCACCAGGGGCCGCGGACGGATTACAACCGGGAACTCGTCGCCCAGGGCGTCGGTAACACCATCTGCGGCCTTCTGGAGGCCCTCCCGATGACGGGCGTCATCGTTCGCAGTGCCGCCAACGTCGAGGCAGGGGCCCGGTCCCGTCTCTCGACGATCTTGCACGGGACCTGGATCCTGGCGTTCGTGGTCCTGCTGCCCGTCGTGCTGCGTCAGATCCCCATCCCGGCTCTGGCCGCGATCCTGGTCTTCACGGGCGTCAAGCTGATGAATTTCAAGGTCGTCAAGGAGTTGAAGACTTACGGGCGTGGCGAGGTGGCCGTCTTTTTGGTGACGGCAGGGGCGATCGTCGCGACCAACCTGCTCGAGGGCGTGATGCTGGGGATCGTCGTCGCCGTGGTCAAGCTCTTGCGCTCCCTTTCCCATCTGCAAGTGGAACTACGCGATGATCCGGTCGGTCAGCGGACCGTGCTGCACCTGTCGGGTTCCGCGACCTTCCTGCGCCTGCCCCATCTGGTCCAGGCCCTCGACCGGGTCTCCCCTGCTACCGAGTTACACGTCGAGGTCGCCGATCTCGACTACATCGACCACGCCTGCCTGGATGTCATCGCGAACTGGGAGAAACAGCACAAGGCCGCGGGTGGCAAGCTCGTGATCGAGTGGGGTGAGCTTCGCGCACGGTACGACCCGGATCGCAGCGCTGCCAGGACCGGATCCTTGACGGCGGGCTAGGCAGTCCGTCTGGATCACCTGTTCACGCGTCCCCCTCACCTCCGGGTGGGGGGGGCGTCCGACCGGTGCGTGCCGTGCGCAGCATGTGCTGGCCGAACACGGACAGGCCATGGCCCCAGATGCGCCATTCGCGGGACAGAGGTCGGACGAGGGAGGCCTCGAGGTGTCGCGCCGAGCTTTCGACCTGCTGGACCACGTGGGTGGCCTGATCCCGCATGCCTTCCGCGACGTGACGGGCGTCCGTGACGAGGGGACTCCACTCCTCGACCTGTTCCCGCGCGACGCGGGTCATGCCTTCCACGCTCGCCATCGTCTCGTCCGTCGTCGCCAGCAGTTCGCGGATGCGCGGCATCCACT
>JBIIHZ010000093.1:0-7007 GCA_044235265.1 Candidatus Sericytochromatia bacterium | reverse complement strand
GCATCCGGCCGAAGAAGCGATCCGCCGTGTCATCGGGGGCGAGCAGACCGCCCTCGGTCGCGAACTCCATGAAGCGGGTGTATGAAATCTTGCCATCGCGGTCCCGATCGAGTTCCTCGAAGATGTCCAGGGGCAGGTTCGGGCCCGCCTCGTACTCGTCGATGAAATTGTCTTGGTTGGCATCGAGGCGGGCGAAGATGGCCTTGTGGACGCGTTTGAAGCCCTCCTTGAGGGTCTGGGCAGCCAGGGCCTGCACCGGAACATTGCCGGGGGTGGCAGGGCTCAGACCGGAAGGCACACCGCAAGCCGACAGGCTCAGCAGAGCCACGAGGGCGATACGTCGAGGGAATGCAGCGAGGGACATGCACGCGGACCTTTCTCGAAAACCATGCTCACGTCAAGCATGGCTTAAGTTTTGATTAATTGTCCCATGCTCCGGTGGTTTGACAAGTCATCTCGTGAGCGCAGCCCGATCGCCCGGCGCCTCGAACCGCGCCAGCTGGCTCCGGACGTTCGTCCCGATGCGTGCCCACGGAAAGTTATCGGCCGGATCGCGCTTCACGTCGGGTTTGAGAGTCACCTGCCGGTGACCGAGTACCCGACTCCAGGGCACCTCGTGACGCACCATCAGATGCACGAGGAGCCCTTCCAGGCTCCGGAGTTGCGCCCCGGGGAACGGATCGCGGCCCGTCTGTGCATTGACGAGCTCGATGCCCAGGGAGATGTCGTTCAGGTGGTCGAAGCCGTCGAGGTAGCTCTCACCCGCATGCCAAGCTCGCCACTCCTCCGGGACGCACTGGAGGATCTCCCCGCGCTTCCCGATGATGAAGTGGGCGCTGACGGCGGAATCCGGATTCCGGAAGTGCCGCGCGATGACCCGGGCCTCGCTCACCCCGGGCGTTTCCGTGTCGTGAAGGATGAGGTACCGGATACGGCTTCCGGCCGGGCGTGGATCGGCGTGCCACGCCGGGACCCAACGCATCGGTGGTCTGGGGGGCAGAGGCTCGGGACCTGCGGCCATGGCTTCACCGGACAGGAAGGTCCCGACCAGCATCGCCAGCGCAAGACCACCGCAACGTCGATACCACTTCCGCACGCGTTCCCCTTTCGACGGACGGCTCACGCGACAAGGGTAGCTCACTTCTCGTCGGTCGCAAGTGACCTACTCCGCGGCTTCACCTCTGCTAGAATGGGACGCCGCGCGCCCGGAGGCCCCATGAAGCTGCTGATCCTGACGCCCTATTTCCCCCCGGAGGTCGGAGCTCCCCAGACGCGTCTGTACGAGCTGGCCATCCGGCTGGTCCGCCGCGGTCACGAGGTCACGGTCCTGACGGGCTTTCCGAATTACCCGAGCGGCGTCGTCCCGGAAACCTACCGTGGACGAGTCCGGATGGACGAGACCATGGACGGCATCCGGGTGGTCCGGACGTGGATCTACGCCACGCCCAACAAGGGCTTTTACCGGCGCATCCTGAACCACCTGTCGTTCATGGCGAGCAGTGCCTGGACGGGGCTCTGGCTCGAACGCCACGACCTCATGCTGGTCGAGAGCCCGCCCCTGTTCGACGGACTGGCCGGGGTCTTCCTGCGCCTGTTCAAGCGGATGCCATCGGCGTTCTACATCGCGGATCTGTGGCCGCAGTCGGCCGTCGAGCTCGGGATGCTGCGAAATCCCCTCCTCGTGAAGGTCGCGGAGGGCATCGAACGGTTCATCTACCGGTTCAGCGATCGCCTCCTGGCCGTGACCCGCGGGATCGAGGACACGCTCCACGCTGCCGGATATCGGCACGTCTTCTTCCTGCCCAACGCCGTCGACACCGGGGCGTTTCATCCCGAGGTGGATGGGTCCGATCTCCGCAAGCAGCTTGGACTGCAAGACCGTTTCGTGGTGCTCTACGCGGGTACGCACGGCCTCCAGCAGAAACTCGAGACGCTCGTCGAGGCCGCCCGACTCCTGGAAAGCCGCGGCCTGCCCGTGACGGTCCTGATGGTCGGCGACGGCGCGGACAAGGACAACCTGGTCCGGATGGGCACCGGCGTGTCGACTCTCCGATTCCTGGACAGCGTCCCCAGGCGCGACGTTCCGGAACTGGTCGCCGCCTGCGACGCCTACGCGATCGTCCTGAGGGACATTCCCCTGTTTCGCGGGGCCCGCCCCTGCAAGATGTTCGAGCCGATGGCCGCCGGCAAGCCCCTGGTCGCCTCGATCGTCGGCGAGGCGGCAAACCTGATCCAGGAAGCCGAAGGAGGCATCGTGGTGCCCCCCGAGCAGCCCGGGCCGCTCGCCGAGGCGATCGAGCGCCTCTACCATGACCGGGACCTGGGGAAGCGGCTGGGTACCAGCGGACGTCGCTACGTGGTGGAGCATCTCGACCGGGAACACGTCGTGGACCGGTTCGAGGAACTGGCTCGAGACCTGCTTCCCCCTGCGGTGGCCGCCGCCTCGCCCGGAGCCGTCGGACCATGATCGGGGCGCGTGGACAGGGCAAGGCGGCAGCCGGCTCCCTCCTCGCCGCCCTGGCCTCGCTCGAGCTCGCAGCACCTGCCTTTTCCGAGCCGGAGTTCTGGAACTGGTTCGAATTCCGGCTGCCGGTGCTCGATCGCGCCCCCTGGACGGAGCAGCCCCTCCTGGTGCGGGTGATATCGGACCTGCGTTTCGGCCCCCGCTATCCCGGGCTTGGGGGCTCGTTCTTGCGGGTGGGCCCCGTCTGGCAGCTGAGCGATGGCAGCATGCTGGCCCTTCACGGCACGGTCATTCCCCAGCAGTCACGCCCGGACGTCTGGTCGACGGAATACCGCCTCGAGCTGGAACCCACCTTCATGGGACGGGTCTTGGACTGGACCTGGAGCGATCGCCACCGCCTCGAATACCGGGTCCGGCCCGAGGGCTCGCACGTCCGGTACCGGAACCTGGCCCGCCTGAACCTGGCACCACCCGGTTCCCCCTGGATTCCGTACCTCTGGGACGAGATCCTCGTCGAGGGGAACGCGGACGGCTTCGCCCAGAACCGGGCCGAGGTCGGGATCGGCCGGACGCTCGGAGGCCCGGCCCGTCTGGATGTGGGCCTCATGTGGAGGGCCAGACGCTCGGCGAACTCCGACTGGGCGCACGACGCCATCGTGCACACGAGCTGGGTGTTCGTCCCGGACGTGGCGCCGCTGCTTCCCTGAAGGGTGGCATCGCCCTCATGGGAAGCACCGAGGGCGAGGCCGCCAGGCTGGCACCTCGGCCAGGATCGGTTCGAGCGACCCGACCGGTTGACGGCATCGTGACGCGCCTGCCGGCTATGGTCTGGCGACGAAGGGACCACCGATCGTGTCCTCTGGTTGCCCCGCCTGAGGTGGGCTAAGCTGATGATTTACCGATGTTCGACCGGAGGATGCCATGCCAAGCCTGTACGACTATCCCGTCGGAAACCGGATTCCCGATGCGTGGAACATCGTGGTCGAGATCCCCAAGGGCAGTCGAAACAAGATCGAGTACGACGGCGACCACGGCGCCTTCAAGCTGGACCGGGTGCTGTCGAGCCCGCTGCATTACGTGACGGAGTATGGTTTCTTCCCGCAGACGCTCGCAGGCGACGGCGATGCGGCCGACGTGCTCGTCCCGATGGAAGAACCGACGTTCCCGGGGTGCATCATCGAGGTCCGACCGATCGGAATTCTCCGCATGGAGGATGAGAAGGGCGCCGACGAGAAGATCATGGCCGTCCCCACGCGGGACAGGCGGTTCTCCGAGGTCATGACGCTCGAGGATGTCCCGAGCCACCTGCTGCTCGAGATCGAGCATTTCTTCACCGTCTACAAGGCGCTCGACGGTCTGCATCCGACCATCCGCGGCTGGGACGACGAGCAGGCGGCGCGCAAGTTCCTGCTCGCATGTCACGAGGCCTATCGACGCAAGTCCTGATCGGATCCGTCGTATAATCCGGATATCAGGCCCCTCCGAGAGGGGCCTGTTGTGGGTTGGCCGGCTGAGGCTCGAAAGGGGAGCGCGTGGAAGCGTCGGGCATCCGGAGCGGCACGTATAGCCCGCCCATCGGCCTCCAGCGCCGGATGAGCGCGGCTGGCCGCGGCGTCCAGATGCCGGCCGAGGTCAAGGGCCACTTCCGGGAACTCCGGGAAAGTCTCCGGACCGGACGTCCGGACGAGGTGAAGCGTGCCCAGCAGAACCTGGCCACGAGCCTGTCGAGTAGCCTGCGCGGTCAGGGAGTACCCGAGCCGGAGATCCAGTCCGTGCTGGGGAGCATCGGCCAGCTCAAGACCCGGGGGCAGCGCGAGGCGGCCTCGGCGGTCGATACCGAACGAGCCCCGGTCGCGAGCCCGTCGGCGAATCGCCACCTCGGGGCTTACCAGCAGGCGATCGCCCCGCCTCAGACCCGCGGTTTCCTGATGGATGCGCTCGCCTGACGAGAACGCTTCAAGTCTGTCGACGCATGGAAGCCGTTCAGTCGACGACCCGCACGCCCTTCCAGAAGGCGACGAAGCCCCGGATGTTGCTGGCCGCGGATTTCGGTTCGGGGTAGAACCAGGCCGCGTTCTCGTTGCGTTTGCCGTTCACGACCACGTGATGGTAGCTGGCCGTGCCCTTCCAGCCACACACCGTGTGGTGGTCACTGGGCTCGAAGTGAGCCTTCACCAGGGCGTCGGGCGGAAAGTACACGTTGCCCTCGACCTTCTCGCAGCGATCCTGCGGGGCCTCGGCGATGACGGTGCCTTCCCAGAGGGCTCGGGGCATGTTCAGGTCCTTTCATGCAACTGGACGATGAGCTCATGGTAGCCCCTCTCGCGGGGTTCTGCACCCGTTCGCGCACGGGGCGAGACGGGCCTTCTTGTACGAGGTTCGCTGGAGCAAACCTCCCGTGAAGGAGACCCTCGCTCCGCGCTAGGGTCGTCCTGTCGCCCGGCATCGCGGTGTGCTCCTGCCGGGCCCATCCAGGAGGAACCTCCGCATGCCTTCCAGGAAGCTCCTGAGCACGCTCGTGCTCGGCTCCCTCTTGTCCGGATGCGCGTCACTCCCCACGCAGGACACCGAGGTCATGTCCCGCCAGGGCGGGCGGTCGGGTGGATTCACGGCGAACCTGGTCGTGGAACCCAACCAGACCAACGAGGGCAGCATCGATCAGACGAACCAGAACAATGACATCGAGACCCCGTCCGACCTCGAACCGACGTCGGCGCCCCCCCGGATCCAGGCTTCGAGCCGGGGCTCCAGGGGGCCGCGCAACCAGCAGCCCCCTGCGCCCCAGGCGACGACGGGCAACTTCAACCAGACAGCCACGATCCAGCAGGCGAACGTGGTCGCTCAGGGCCTCCGGAACGGATCGAACGGCAACTCGAGCGGCGCCTCGATCAACGTGGTCTGGCAACCCCAGCAGAGCAACGCGGGCAGCATCAGCCAGGACAACCAGAACAACGCCATCGGCACCGCCCGGGACCAGGGAGGCGGGCATGCCCGTGTCGCCCAGCCCGATCCCCTGAACCCGATGTCCGGGTCATCCTCGGGCAGCTCGTTCAACCAGACGGCGACCCTCCAGCAGGCCAACGTGGTCATCCAGGACAGCACGCTCCCTTCGCAGCAAAACCGAAACACCACGCGTTCCAGCCGCGGCTCGCGCCGCTGATCGCGAGGGCCCCGTCAGGGGTGAACCCGCCGGTCTCCGGGCCGGGGGTTCACCCGCTCTCCCCGTCCTGGAGGAACCATGGTGCTGCTCCGCCGGTCCACCGCTTCCCTCGCCTGGCTGGTCCTCGCCGTCGTGGCCGGCTGCGCGACCGTTCCGACGCTCGAACCGACGGGACTGCGCCCGTCGGTCCGGCGTCCCGGGTCGCCAGGCGGGCTCACCCAGGTCACGCCGCGCACCCAGCAGACGCCACCCCCGGTTTTGCTCACGGTGGAACAGGGGAACGTCCTCGACTCGCTGAAGGCCGACGGCGTGCAAGACATCCTCGTGGACCAGAGCAACCTCCTGTCCATCCTGTGGCTCAACGACACCGATGATCTCCTGGAGCACTATCACGAGATTCCCGGTCAGCTGGCCGTGAACGTGCGGCAGGGCACCTTCTCGATCGTGCAGACCCAGGCCCTCTCGGGGCTCAGCGCGGTCGGACAGCCCATGCTCGATCTCGAGCAGGTGAACCACCTGGTGCTGGTCGTGCACCGCAAGGCCCCCCTGCCCTCGGGTTCGATCCAGCAGTTCAACGAGATCACCGCGCTGGACGTCCAGAACGGGCGATGGGTGCGCATCAACCAGGCGAACCGCGTGACCGTGATCCTGGATGCGGCGCGCCTGCGCGACCGGGAGACGACCTTCGAGGATGCCACCTCCCGGACCCTGGGGAGGATCCTCGGCATCCAGGACCGGAGTGGCCGCCGGCCCCGCTTCGCGGCCACGCCCCCGGCCGCACCGGCCCCGGCAAGCCAGCTCCGGATGGTCAACCGGTGGATCCTCGTCCTGGGACGTGACGGGATGATCAGGCCTTACCGGCACGACCCCGATTGACGAAATTCTCTCGAGCCCCCTTGAAACCCCCTCTCGCGGGGAACAAGGAAGACGTGGACCGCTGGCCCCTTCCGGGGCCTTGAACGAGGACCCCAATGGGCTTCACCCCGATCGACCGTTTCGTCCGAGGCCTGATGAAGCCGGGTAGCCAGCCGGGCGCGAAGCTGAAGGCCGCCATCGTGCCGGAAGGCCTCGCCAGCCGCCGACCGGTGGACCCGAGTCTCGCGCCCCGCCTGTCCCTCGCCGATGACGTCCGCATGGCCCCTTCGACCGTGCAGCAGGCTCGCACCCACGTGACGGCTGCTGCCGACGACCCGACGGCGCTCTCGGACGCCGTGAGGGCCGCGCGGGAAGCCCGCCCCGGGGCCGTCCCGGAGAGTCTTCCTGCAGCCGGCGTCCCGACCCTCGAAGAAGCCAGGGAGCGCGTGCAGCGCGTCCGGGAACATGCCGAGCGGACCCTGGGGCGCCCCGCCCCGATGGACACCACGCCAGCCCTCGTCGAGGAAC
>JBIIHZ010000092.1:0-7056 GCA_044235265.1 Candidatus Sericytochromatia bacterium | reverse complement strand
TCCTGGTAGCGCTTCATCATCTCGGGCACGCTCGCGCCGTGGCTCCAGGCCAGGTGCGCGACCCCGATGCCCGAGATGACGGACACCACCCGTACCCCCTGAGCCGCATGGAAGGCCTGGACACGCTCGGCCGGCACGTCGTCGCGCAGCTTGACGAGCAGTTCTCCCTCCAGCCAGGGGGCGGGAGTGGGGATCGGCCCGGGGGCCGGATGGACGCTCGCCACCGTCGGCAGGGCCCCGAACAGCCGCGCGTAGCTCCGGGCGTCTCCACGCGCACCGGGGCGGAAGCGCCAGGTTCGCACGGGGGCTCCGCGGCGCGGGGGCGCGAGTTCCAGGTAGGTGGCAAGCAGCTCCACGTAAGGCGTCTCGGCTCCGGCCTTGAACGTCACCTCGAGGACCTCCTCGACGCCCGTGGCCGGCCTGGCCGTCCAGGCGAGGCCGGCGAGGCACAGCGCGATCACGCCCGTTCGATGCAAGTTCGGCACGGCAACCTCCCCGATTCGGCCCGTCCTGGACATGCCCGGTTGGCCGGAAGTCCAGTCGGGCTCACTGGCGGACCTGGACATTGTACGAGGCCAGGGTCACGCTGTCCGCGTCCACACCGGCCGGAACCAGCTGCGGGAAGAGCGGCGCGGGCCGGAACTGCTGGGCCTGGTCCTGGATGCCCACCACCGTGCGGAGCACCACCCCCGGGTCGTTCTCGGCGATCGTCCACCGGTCGAGGATGACGGCCTGGTCCTGCCCGACCGGCGGGGCATCGAGGGCCGCGACGAAGTTGGCCATCACCACGCGATTGCCGCTCGGGGGCATCACGAACGAGCCGGCAGGCCCCGTCTTCTTGCGGTTGGCCTCGACGATCGCCTTGCCGTTCAGGAGGTCCGAGACGCGGACCTGGAGCATCCAGGTCGCCCCGTCCACCGTCCAGTCCTGGCCTCGCTGCAGGGTCCGGACGTCGAAGAGGACGCGCTTCGGGTTGGAGATCGGGTTCGGGTGGCGCATCTGGGTGATCCGCCAGTCACCCGTCTCGGCACTGAGCGTGAAGCAGTCCGTCCAGGTCACGGGCAGCAGGGGCTGGGTCCCGGTGAAGCTGAAGGTCTTGCGCGGGTCCTCGGCGAACAGGCTCGAGGTCGCCCCGCCGCTCAGGTAGAAGGGCAGATTCCAGCCATCCAGGGGGCGATCGCGGCCCCAGCTGCCGTAGCAACGCGGGCCGGCAGCCTCGCCCGAAGCAGGCAGGAGGCCCGCTGCCTCGGCGGCCTCGGTGGCCGGGTCGGGCAGGTCCGCCGCCGTCGCCGTGTTGAAGACGATATGGTACCGGAGCCGCGGACTCGCCGTCGACAGGGGCTTCTTGAACCGGACCTCCACGCGCATGACGGGTTCGAGCGCGGCCAGCGTGGCGCTGTTGGCGCAGCCAGGCAAGGAGGACGACAGGGCGGCCAGCAGACCGCAGAGCGCGAGGCCACGCGCGAGGATGCCCGAGGTCACTGGAAGCCTCCGAATCCACCCAGCCCCGACGAGAGCGGGTTCATGCCGAGTCCGCCCAGGCCCTGCGACGGGTCTCCCACGCCCCCGAAGCTCCGGTTCGAGAGGTTGAACAGGTTGGTCGGGAAGGCGATCGTCGCGAGGTTCACGGTGTAGGACTGCAGCCGCAAGTTGTACTGGAACGACAGGATGAAGTCGTGGAGATCCTTGTGGAGGCCCACCGTCAGCACCTCGTAGCGCTTGTTCGTGACGTTGTAGGCGCCCTCGGTCGAGAAGGCCCAGTGGTCCTGCCACGACGAGCCGGTCTCTCCCATGATCCGGTTGGAAAAGCCCCTCCACTCGCTCCCGTCGATCGAGTAGACGGCCGTCGTGTCCAGCGACCATCCCGGCACGATCTGGTCCTTCCCGAAGGTGCCGCCGAAGCCCCCCTCGTTCGACTGGACGTGCAGGGTCGCGTTGAGGTCCTGCCACTTGCCGGTCCCGAACTCGAGGTTCGGCTGGTCCTTGAACACGTAGCCCGTGTTGAGGGTGAGGTTCACCTGCCGGTTCGGCCGGAACGTCAGACCGGTGCTGTAGGGCAGGAACCGCTCGATCTCGAAGTTGTAGCCGGTGCTGTTGTTCCAGGAGAAGGCATCCTGGAAGCCCGCGTTCAGGCTGCCGTTCAGCAGATGCTGCCGGGACAGGCTCAGGCTCTCGAACTGCTTGAAGGGGCTCGCGTTCGTGCCGGATCCGAACAGCGCGAAAGGCGCAGGCGGCGTCTTGCCCGCAGGAGTCTCCTGGCCGGCCAGGGGCGGGGTGTAGTCCCGCCGGTAGGTGAGGCTCGTGTTGAGGTAGCGTTCCCAGTCGGTCGTGAGGGCCACCTGGCCCGTCAGGCGGTACTCGCTGTCGCCCGTCGAGTAGAAGCGCTGCTCGTAACCCGTCGAGCCGAAGTTCAGCTTCGCTCCCAGGAGGCCCAGATCGAGCGGCTTCCCCGAGAGTTCGCCCTGGAACTTCGCGCGGGTGATGGGCTCGAGGCGCTTCGCGGGGTTCGGATCGGCATCCGTTGCGGTCGGGTCGAAGGCGCCATCCTCGACGTAGCGCCCCAGCTGGGCCGACAGCGTCAGGGGCTGCCACGCGTCCAGCAGGGGGTTGCTCGTCAGCGTCAGCTCGGGGACCTTGTCGACGTACCCCAGGGCGGCGATCGCCGCCTTCTGCTGGGCCGGGGTCGCGCGTTCGGGGATGGCCAGGTTGAAGAGGCGCGTGGCCTGGAGCTTGAGATTCCCCCAGCCGAGGCTGCGGGTCAGGTCGAAGGTCGCCGTCAGACGTTCCTGGCGATCGCTTCGCGCCGGCGTGTTGCGGGTGTGGTCGAGCGTCAGGTTGGCGCGCGTGTCGGTTCCGAAGCTCTGGTTGAGCGAGAGGTTGTTCGACCAGGTGACGTCCACCGTCGGGGAGGCGACCTGGGTCGGGATCAGCGATGCCGGGGTGCTCCGCGGCATCTGCAGGGGCATGTTGCGCGTCGATTCCTGGTTGCTGGTCCGACCCGAGAACTGGAGCGGTCCGAGCGAGCCGCTGAGCTGGGCATTGTCCGACACGGTCTGCGTGCGCTGGAAATCGAACCCGTGATCTTGCCGGAAGTTCCGGTTGGCGCCGTAGCTGATCCCCCCTCGGTTGTCCGTCACGCCGAGATACCAGGCCGTGTGGTTGTCCCGGTAGGACTGTCGGGGATTGGCCCGGAACTGTTCGCGGTCGAAGGTCGGGGCGATGCGCGACAGGTCGTAGAGGTTGCGGTCCTCGAACCACCCGTCCAGGGTCATCGAGCCGAGGACGCGCTGCTGGTGGCGGACCTTGAACAGGTGGTCCTGGAAGGACCAGGGCCCCCCCGGATCGAGGCGGTGGACGATCCAGGGATTGTCCGTCGAGTACGGGTTGCCGTCCGGATATTCGGGTACGGGCGCGCCCGGGACGTAGTCGGTCTGGTCCGGGATCGGCAGGCCGTAGAGGGTCAATGAGGTGATCGACTGGCCCGGCCGCTCCCAGACGTGGTCGAGCCCCACCGCCCCCGGTCGGAAGAATTCCAGGGCGTGCAGGAAGACCGTTCCCGAGTGCCCCTCCGCGAGCCGGTAGGGCAGGGCGGTCTTGGCGAAGAGCCCCTCGACGCTGTTCCGGCCGAGCTGCGCCAGGGAGTCGCGCTTCTGGAGGGGGATCCAGAAAAAGGGAAGCCAGGCGATGGGCTGGTTGTTGACGTACACCAGGATGTTCGAACCCATCACGTACGAGTCGGGGACGTACTTGAGCCAGCCGGCCTGGATGTGCGTGTGGGGCGTCTCCTGGTGCGTCACGAGGTCGCAGGTGGTGAAGGTGCCTTCCTTGAACTCGAACTCGCGCCGGCCGATCGCCGTCAGCTCCTCGCCCGTGAGGTACACGCGCTGACCGGCCGCCTGGGCCGGTGCATCCAGCTTCGCGCCGCGGATGACGGCCCGCTCGTCGTCGAGCTCGTAGCGCAGACCCGTCCCCGTGATGGTCTGGGTGCTCTGGCCCGGGGCCGTCTGGATCAGCGTGAACTCGGCGTCCGTCGTGATGACCTTGTGGGCCTGGTCATACGCGAGGTGGTCCGTGGTCAGGGTGCTGCCCTCGAGTTCGAGCTGCACGTTGCCCACGGCCCGGGACATGGAGGCCTGGCGGTCGTGCTCGACCCGGTCGGCCCGGAGCTTCACGCGCGTCTCGGCCGCCAGGGCCGGGGGCGTCGAGGCGAGCAGACCGCCGCCGAGGGCGATCGCCAGGACCAGCATGCGCGAGCGCCGACCGTCCATACCGGGCCTCACGACGCGCGATCCACGCGCCAGATCAGCCACAGCCCGACCACCCCGAAGAGCCAGTTCTGGATCCAGGCCGCGAGCATCGGATCGATCATCCCTGCGTTGCCCATCGACCGTGCGATGGACATCACGATGTAGTAGACGAACACGACGGCGATGGTGATCGCGACGCCCAGAAAGGCCCCGAGTCGGGCGTAGCGGAGTCCGATGGGGGCCGCGAACAGCGTGATGAAGAAGGTAGAGCACGGCAGCGAGTACTTGAGATGGTAGTCGACCTCGATGGCCCGCGTGTCCACGCCGCCGGCCTTCATGGTCTCGATCTTCCGGCCCAGCTCGCCCGAGGTCTGTTCCTGGGGCGACAGGTCGCCCTGCGTGAAGAAGGTATCGGGGTCCTGGTCGACATCGATCGAGAACCGGTCGAAATGCTCCTCGCGCTCGACGAAGGGGTCGCTGCCATAGCGATGGATGACGCCATCCTGCAACTCCCAGCGCCGGCCGGACCACGTGCCCGTGCGGGACACGATCGTCTCCGGGGGGCGTGCCTTGCGGTCGACGACCATGATCCCGATCATCTGGTGGGTGCGCTGGTCGACCTGCTTCACGTAGAAGTAGCGGTCGTCCTCGCCCTTGAAGAACACGTTGTCCTTGAAGAGCGGTCGTGACTGGTGGAGCATCAGGTCGCGGACGAGGTCGACCACCTGACGGTTCGCCCAGGGGACGATGCGGTCATTGATCCAGAAATTTCCTGCACTCACGAGGAGCGAACCGAGGACCAGCGGGATGGTGAGTCGCCTGAAGGACGTGCCGCAGGCACGGAGAGCCGTGATCTCGGAGTCGCGGCTGAGGCGCCCGGTGGCGAGCAGGGTGCCGAACAGGTAGGCCACCGGGAAGGTGATGACCATGATCGCCGGCAGGTTGAAGGCCAGCAGCTTGAGGACGATGGGCACGGGGACGCCCGACGAGACGATCAGCTGGGCGTAGATGTACAGGAGATTCGCCAGGTTCATCACGATGAACCCGAAGGTGCCCGACCAGAAGGGCTTCTGGATCTCGAGCAGCAGGTAGCGGTCGAGGATCGTCAGGGGACGCCAGCCCCCTGCGCGGGTCGAAACGCTCGGGTTCATCGGCGATCCACCCTCCACAGGAGGAAGGCCCCGATCACGCCGAAGATCAGATTCTGGGTCCAGGCCCCCAGGATCGGAGGCACGATCCCGGCGTTGCCCATCGCCTGGAAGGTCTGCATGATCACATAGTAGAGGAACACGAGGATGATGGAGAGCCCCACGCCGATGTAGGCCCCCATCCGCGAGAACAGCAGCCCCAGCGGGGCCGCGATCAGGGCGGCGAAGAAGCTCGCCAGGGGCAACGCATACTTCATGAGGAGAGCGACCTCGGCGGCCTTGGCGTCTCCCCCGCTCTTCTTGATGCCCGAGATCTGCTTCTGGAGGTCGGACGAGCTCTGCTCGGAGGGGTTCACGTCCCCCCCGAAGCTCGTCGAGGTGGCCAGCGAGAACTGGATCGCCATCTTGCCGAAGGCGAGCTCGTGCTGGACGTGGCCATCTTCGGCGTACTTGTGGAGGGTTCCGTCCTCGAGCTGCCAGAGCGATCGCCCCTGACCCAGGTTCATCCACCGCGCCCGTCGGGCCCGGATCACCTGGGGCGGACCGATCTGGGTCTGGTCGAGCACGAACACGTCCCGCATGTCTCCGGTGCGCGGGGCCACCTGGCGGACGTAGAAATAGCGGTTCTCCGTGCCCTTGAAGAAGACGTTGGGCCGGATCAGGGGCTTCGTGACCCGGCTCGCCAGGTCCTGCTTGATGCGCGAGACCTCGCGGTTCGCGAACGGTACCACCCGCTCGTTGAACGCGAAGTTGCCCAGCGAGACGAGGGCCGCGCCGGCCAGGATGGGCACGATGATGCGGCGAAACGAGACTCCGGAGCCGCGAAGCGCGATGATCTCGAAGTCCTTGGTCATGCGCCCGATGCCCAGCAGGCTGGCGAACAGGTAGGCGACCGGGAAGGTCAGGACGACGATCGAGGGCAGGGAGTACACCAACAGCTGCACGACGTCCCCCACGGGGGCGCCGGCCATGAAGATGAGGTCGGTGAACTGGTACAGGCTCACCGAGAGCATGACCAGGATGAAGCCGATCACCCCGAACAGGAAGGGGACCAGCAACTCCCCGAGCACGTAGCGATCCAGGATGCGCATCGCGGTATGGTAGCACATCCGGACCGGCTCTCCGGGAGGGGAAGTTCGGCCGCTCCGGCCCGCCACGCCACGCGGAGATGCCCCGTGTTAAGATCCTGCCGGATCTCCCGTCCCGTCTTCCGGAAGTCCGAGGGTGCATGTCCGTCTCCCCGAGCCCGTCCCTGGTCTCATGAGCGCCTCCATCGAACCCCCCGCATCGCGCGCGCGTCCGCGTCCCCACGAGCCGGCAACCTGGTCGGGGGTGTGGGCCGTCGTCGTGGCGCTGACCACGGGGGTCTGCTTCTCGCTGGCCTATCCAGGCCCGGACCAGGGCTGGCTCGCCTGGGTCGGGATGGTCCCTCTCTGGGCCCTGCTCCTGACCCGCCAGCGGTTCCGGGACCTCGCCCTCGTGTCGTTCGCCTGGAGCCTGGGGTTCTTCGGGGGCCTGCTCCACTGGTTCGCCGCGTTTCACCCGCTGACCTGGCTCGGCATGAGCGACCTCGAGAGCCTGCTGGTCGTCGGACTCGCATGGACCTTGCTATCGGGGTTCCTGGGCCTCTCGGCCGCCGTCGCCTTGACCCTGGTCGGGCT
>JBIIHZ010000091.1:0-7064 GCA_044235265.1 Candidatus Sericytochromatia bacterium | reverse complement strand
CAGCCCAGCTGGGAGGTCGACGAGGCCCGGTGGTGGAACCTCGATCGCGCCTTCGGTGTGCTCACGTACCGCTCCGAGAAGGATATCCTGGAACAGGCTTGCTCCATGATCGAATCGCTCGATCGCAGGGCCCGCGGCGCCTGAGCCCACCGCCCTCGTGCGGTCGGTCATGAGTCCCGGGCGATGGTTCCCGAGGCGATCACCACGTCCCCGTCATACAGCACCGCCAGCTGGCCCGGCGTGATCGCGAAACGCGATTCGACCGCCTCGATCGCCATGGTGCCATCCGCATCCAGGCGGCAGGTGGCCGCCACGGCGGGGCTGCGATAGCGGGTCTGGATCTCGGCCTCGAACGGTCCGTCGGCGGGCGGATGGCTCACCCAGTGGACCTGCGCGAGGGTCCAGCGCTGGCGGAAGGCCGCCTCGCGCGGCCCCACGACGACCTCGTTGCGCCCGGAATCGAGGCGCACGACGTAGAGCGGTTCGGGGTGCGTCAGGCCCAGCCCCCGTCGCTGGCCGACGGTATGGTGCGCGAGCCCCTCGTGGCGGCCGAGCACCCGGCCATCGACGTGGCGGATGTCCCCGGGTTCCTGCGGGCCCAGTTCCCGATCGAGAAAGTCGCGGGTGTTGCCCATGACGAAGCAGACGTCCTGCGAATCCGGGGTGCCGGCCACCCCCAGGTCCGCTTCGGCCGCAAGGCGTCGTACCTCGGTCTTCGTGAGCTCTCCGAGGGGGAAGCGGGCCCGGGCCAGCTGCGTCTGGTCGAGGCGGGCGAGCATGTAAGACTGGTCCTTGCTGGCGTCCCGTCCGCGCAGCAGCTGCCAGCGTCCCGATTCGGAGTCGCGGCGCGTGCGCGCGTAATGGCCCGTCGCGAAGGCCTCGACGTCCAGCTGCCAGGCCGCTTCCTCGAAAAGTTCCTCGAAGCGGACCGTGGCATTGCAGAGGACACACGGGTTGGGCGTCACGCCCGCCTTCACGCCCTCCAGGTACGGGTCGATCACGCGCTGCCGGAACGTCCGCTGGACGTCGATCACGTGGTAGGGGATGCCCAGACGGTTCGCGACCTCCAGGGCCGCGAGCTGGGAGCGGGAGTCGCAGCAGCGGGACTCCCGGACGTTGAGGCTCGTGACCCCCACGACCGCGTGACCTTCCCGCTGCAGCAACCAGGCCGCGACGGCGCTGTCGACGCCGCCGCTCAGACCGACGGCGATCCGGATGGGCTCGGGGACGCGATGCATGACCTCATGCTATCACGCTGGTCCCGGGGACCGACCGCCGTCGACTGCCCTCACCACCGCCAGAGCCGGCGATAGCCGTAGCTGGTGTACGGATAGTAGTAGGAGCCGACCGACGACAGGTAGGGATACGCGTAGTAAGGATAGTCGGCGGCGTAATACGGGTACCAGGCGTCACCGGACCAGGCGTACGGGTAGTAATAGCCCGCGTAAGGGTAATAGGAGAGCCCCCCGTATCCCCCCCACCATCGGCCACCCCAGCGTCCGCCCCATCGGCCTCCGAAGCCTCTCCCTCCGAAGCCTCTCCCTCCGAAGCCCCGGCCTCCGAAGCCGCCGCGTCCTCCGAAGCGCTGGACCTGACGATCACCCGCCGTGGTCGCATCGCCCTTGATGCGTTCCGGGTCGATCTTCACCAGGACCTTCGCGGCCTCGCCGGCATCGAGGCGAACCGGGAGCCGGGAGAGCACCTCGCGCTGGAACCGGTCGTCCAGCTGGCTCTGGACCTCGCGGCTCGGGGCCACCTCGGGGGCGGCCATCGCGCCCGTCGGGTCCGGGTTCGCGGTCGGGGGAGCCGCCGAGCAACCCAGCATGCCCAGGGTGGCGAGCCCCGGCAGCACCTTGAGAATCACGCGTCGCATGGATCTCCTCCTTGCTGGTCGCACCCCGGTCGGGCGACGACGCCGCGGATCATGGAGAGCGTCGCCCACCTGCGCAATCCCCGCTCCCTCGGCCGAGATCGTTAAGTTTTTCACCGCGGGCCGTCCGTCACGGCAAGGTGAGGCCCACGGGGTACAATGCATGCGGCGAGCAATGGTGCTCGCGGCTAGGGGGAACCCGTGGGCAAGGTCGGCCTGGTTCTGTGTGGCGGTGTCGCCAAGGGGGCGTACGAGGTAGGGGTCCTGAGGGCCCTCGCCGAGCGGAACGTCATTCCGGACGTGATCGTCGGCATCTCGGCAGGGGCCATCAACGGCGCCTTCGCCGCCCGGCACATCAGTGCAGGCACCTTCAATGGACAGGCCATCGAGGCCGAACTGGCGCGGTACTGGCGCCGATCCGTCACGGCCCAGCACCTGTATCACGGCTATGACCGCCTGGACGGCGGGGAGCTCGAGCGCCGCAACCTCCGGACCCTCTTCAAGCGGATCGGGGTCGACCCGCTCGCCCGGCGTTACGTCCCGCGTCTGGGACTCGATTCGTTGCTGGCCTTCGAGGAGCTGATCCGCGGCGATTTCGCCTCCCTGATCTCCCATCACTTCATCCGGCATCTGTGCGAGGAGAATCTCACCTATCCGGGAGAGGTGAAGCGCGAGGTCAAGCTGTCCCTCGTGGCCACCGACCTGATGGGCTGTACCCGCCTCTCGGACGACATGGAGCTCACCACCCACTACGCACGTTACGAGGATTTCGCCTTCGACCGGTCCCTGAACCGGGAGCTCTGGGAGCAGACGGTACCCCGGATGGTCCGGATGATCGAGGCGAGCAGCTCGTTTCCGTTCCTCTTCCCGCCGACGCCGGACGAGGCCACGGGTGGGATGCTCTTCGACGGTGGCCTGTGGGACAATGCCCCGATCGGTCGGGCCATCCGCCTCGATCCCGAGGTCGACACGGTGATCGTCGTGTCCGGCTGCACCACCGTGGAGCGACCCGAAACGGAGCCCGACACCCTGTACAGCATCCTCGGACGGGTGTTCACGATGCTGTCGGGCCGCTTCGTCGTGCAGAACTACCGCAAGGTCATGCAGCAGAACCGCAAGCTCGGACATCTCGAGACCCTGCTCAAGCGGGGCAAGGACGGCCGTGTCCTGGCCAACCGCTTCAACCAGACCCTCGCGCTCGCGGCAGGTTACAAGAGCCTCGAGGATCTCACCAGCCGGCGCATCGTGAATCTCGTGCCGATCTTCCCGAAACCGTCCCTGCCAGGCGACGTGTTTGCGGGCTTCTTCGACGCCGGTCTGCGGGACCTGTACATCCGGCAAGGGCACGAGGACGCCGTGCTCGCGCTGTCGCGCCGTCCCGTCACGGGGATCGATGCGGAGGTCGAGGCCTCCGTCGCGGAGCTCGAGGGGGCCGTGCTGTTCTCCCCCCCGATCGACCTCGATGGTTCGCTGGCCGACCGGACGGCCAGCTAGTTCACGGTCGTGACGTGTCCCGCTGGCGTCTCACCGACACCACGGGGCCCGTCCCGCGCGTGCCCACGATCCCGCTCCGGACCATCCGTCCCCCCGCGGACGGGACCTCGCGCATCTCGTAGGCGATCGCCATCACCAGCACGCCCACGGCGAACATCCAGTGCCCCCAGAAGGGGACGGTCAGGGCCGCGACCACGATGATCAGCCACATCGCATTGGCCAGCATGTTGCGTGTACTCACGTGGGTTCTTCCCCTTTCAGCAGCACGACCGTGATGCGACGGTTCGCATCGGCGAAGGGATGTTCGGGATCGAGCGGACGCGTGGTCGCGAATCCTCGCACGCTGGCGATGCGCGCCTCGCGCACGCCGAAGCCCACCAGCAGGGCCCGGGCCTGGTTGGCCCGGTCCGTGGACAGTTCCCAGTTCGTGTAGATGCCCTTGCCCGTGACCGGGTGAGCATCGGTGTGACCACCGATGCTCACGGCATTCCCGTAGCCCTGCAGGGCGCGTGCCACCTGCCGGAGCAGGGCCCGCATCTCGGCCGTCGGGGTGGACGAGCCCGGCGCGAAGTTCGTCCGGTTACGCGGGTCGAGCAGGGAAATCTCGAGTCCCTCGGCGGTCTGGCGGATCTGGATCTGGTCGCGGAACGGCCACAGTTCTCCCTCGAGGACCGACTCGCGCACCGTGTCCTCGACGGCCTGCAGCGAGGCGACGGGCTCCGGGACGAGCAGCATGACGGCCGGCGGGACCACGGGGTCCCGCGCCACGATGGTGTCCTCGCGGGTGTCCGGGTTCATGTCCAGCAAGCTGGAGCCCTGGTCGCGCCACATCCCGCCCGTCTTGAAATAGGAGGCCAGGGCGGGACGCTTCTCCTTGGGCACCATGTTGACCAGCCAGAGGATCATGAACAGGGCCATCATCGAGGTCACGAAGTCGGCATAGGCCACCTTCCAGGCGCCCCCGTGATGCCCCCCGCCATGACCGCCTTTCCCCCGACGCCCCATGTCAGGCTCCCACGGCGGCCGGTTCGAGGCTGGGTTGCTGAGCGTCGCTGCGGGACTTGCCGGCCAGCAGGGCCTCGGCCTCTTCCGCCGACGGACGCATGTGGCTCGGGATGGCCTGGCGAGCGATCTCGAGGGAGATCCCCGGATCTGCCCCCCCGATGAACGCGGCGATCGCCTCCCGGATGCACACGTAGTATCGCGCCGAATCGCGGGCCCGGCCTTCCATGTTGACACCCAGGGGCTGGATCATGCCGTAAGACAGCAGCAACCCCAGGAACGTCCCGATCAGGGCGGCCGAGATGTGATGCCCGAGGACCTCGGCGGGAGCGCTCAGGAACTGGAGCGAGATGACGATGCCCAGCACCGCGGCCACGATGCCCAGGCCCGGCAGGGCGTCCGAGACCCGGGACATGGCGGCAGCCGGGAGGCCCGCCTCCTCGTGGTGCGTCTCCATCGCGACGTCCATCGCGAGTTCCACGATGGCTGGCGGCGCCTGGTAGCTCATGGTGAGCCGGAGCGCATCGCAGATGAAGGAGAGGGTGTGGTGGTCCTCGACGATCGAGGGAAAGCCCCCGAAGAGGTCGGAATGGTGGGGGTCGTTGATGTCGGCCTCGGTCTGGAGAAACCCCTCACGCCGCGCCTTCTGGAAGATCGCGTACAGGCACTGCAACAGCTCCTCGTAGGTCTGTCGCGTGTAGCGGGAAGGTCCGAAGATGGCCGGAATCTCTGCAGCGAGCTGTTGCAAGACATGCAGGGGCGTGGCCACCACCAGCGCACCCCCGGCCGCGCCGCCGATGATCAGGAACTCGGCGGGCTGGAACAGCATCCCGAAGGGCCCGCTCTCGGCGAGGAATCCCCCGAAGACTCCGACGAACACGACCACAAGGCCAATGATGGCCGTCATGCAGGATCCTTTCCATTTGCACGAGGGGATCCAAGGGCTGCGATCGGCATCTCTGGCCTGCCGCGCCGCACGGGTGAAATATACCCCCCGCCTGGCGCCGTGACGCGTTAAGGACGTCATCTATACAGGTCACAGGTGTCGCAAGTTCAGGCATCACCTGTCACGGCCGGGTCTCTGGCCATGCGTCCCGCCTTGCCCGATAATGGTCATGTTTCCCACCCGTGCGAACTGGAGATCCCCGGTGAAGGTCTGTCCCAGCTGTGGCTACAAGGACCAGGCGGCGTTTTGCAAGCATTGTGGCGCCCAGATGGTCAGCGAGGAGCGCGCCGAGTTCCTCCAGACGCCGGGCTTCACCGGCATCACCGTCCCCCCGCCCACCGCGACGGAAGGTCGCAAGGTCTCGGATCTGACGCCCGGGGAGGACTTCGATGAGGCCGGGTTCGATGCCGAGGGCTCGTCGTCCTGGGGCGGTGTCGGCATCGTGGTCCTCATCGTGGTCGTCGTCGCCGTGTGGGTGATTGCCCGGGTGACGGGAGCCAATCCCTAGGAGGCGTGCTTTGGCCAATCTGATGGGGCAATGCGCCCTCAAGCCCTCGTCGCGCGACCCCGTCGAGACGTGTCTCGACCTGCACCGGCACGCGGCGGGTAATCCGGTGTATGCTCTGCGAGGCGAGCCTGCGCGCGAGTCGGGATCGCCCTGGCGGATCTCGCCAGAGCCCTTCTGCATCAGCAAGCAGAGTTACCTGTACCTGAAGGCCCTCGGCAACCATCTGCTGCGCTTCTACCAGGCGGCCAACCAGCTCTACCTCGACAGCGTCCGGGGCCACCAGGAAGCCTGGATCGCGGCCTATCTCGACCATGGCAAGCCCGAGCACGTGATCGAGTTCGGGCGGATGAACCGCCAGAAGCGCCTGCTGCCGGCGCTCATCCGGCCCGATCTCGTCTACACCGAGGACCATCGCTGGGTCGCCTGCGAGTTCGATTCGATCCCGGGTGGGCAGGGGTTCGTCGGGAGCCTCTCGGAGGCCTACCACCAGCAAGGGTTCGACGTGCTCGGCGGAGGCGAGGGGATCCTCGACGGGTTCATGCGGCTCGTCAGGGCGAACGTCGGGGAAGGTGGCGACCCGTTCGTCGCGATCGTCGTCTCCCAGGAGTCGAATGATTACCTGGCCGAGCTCACCTGGCTCGCCGGAGCCCTCCGCCAGCGCAAGGGGCTGCGCATCGAGGTCGTCGCTCCGCAGGATCTCCGCTACGCCGACGATGCGCTCTGGGTGGCGGACCGGCGCGTCGACATGATCTATCGCTTCTTCGAGCTGTTCGATCTCAAGAACATCCCCCGGGCCGAGCTCATCATGTATGCGGCCAAGAAGCAGCAGGTGGTCGTCACACCACCCTTCAAGGCGCAACTCGAAGAGAAGATGTGGTTCGCGCTGTTCCACCATCCCGCTCTCGAGGCATGGTGGCGCACGTCGCTCGGTCCGGAGACCTTCGCAGCCCTCCAGACCCTCATTCCGCGCACATGGATCCTCGATCCGCGCCCGCTGCCTCCGCACGCCGTGATCCCGGGACTTTCCGTCGGCGATCGCCCCGTGCGCCGGTGGACCGATCTCGAGGCCACGACCAAGAAGCAGCGCGAGTTCGTGGTGAAGCCCTCGGGCTTCTCCGAACTCGCCTGGGGCAGCCGCGGGATCTCGTTCGGCTCCGACACGCCGCAGGCGGAGTGGGGCGATCGCCTCAGGGAGGCCGTGGCGGCCTTCGATCAGGTGCCCCATCTGCTGCAGGAGTACCACA
>JBIIHZ010000090.1:0-7066 GCA_044235265.1 Candidatus Sericytochromatia bacterium | reverse complement strand
GCTCAACATCGACCAGTTCAACGAGCTGAACCGGAAGGTGACGGGCTCGAACAAGGTCGCCATGCAGCCCAGCCTGGTCGTTCTCCAGCAACTCCGCATGTCCGGCGATGACGTCACCGTGTTCTTGCGCCCCCAGAAGGGAGCACAGTCGGGGCATGCTGCCGTGATCACGGGCTGGGAAGGCGACCGGGCCGTCATCGACGACCCGGAGAAGTCGGAGAAGGTCAAGATGTCCATGAACGATCTCATGAAACAGGCCGACTTCGTGCAATCGGAGGCCAGTTCGGCTTCAGGCTCGAGAACGACCCTGGGAGCCATCGTCCCGTACAGGTCAACCTGGCCATCGAGCCTGAACAGCTGACCCGGTGAACATTCAGAGGCTCCGCCCGGACACTCCCGGCGGAGCCTCGTTCATGTCCCCTCGAGGTCCGCGCTGGCTTCCTGGAGGGCCGACTCCAGACGCCTGGAAAGATCGAGGCGCCTGGGGCGCTTGCCGGCCTGACGTTCGGACCGGATGAGGGTTCCGATGAGCTCGACCTGGTCGCGCGAAATGGTGGCCAGGATGTCCTGCATGAGGGCCACGCGAGCCGAATCGGTGGACGCGGACATCCCCTCGTCATAGGCAACCTGCGCACAGGCATGAATCGCCCCCAGGAGGGACTGCTCATGCAGGCAGACGAGCCGAAGGACCGCCAGGGCGAGCACCCTGGCATCATGCTCGGAGAGACGGCCTCCTGCCAGTAACCGGAGTTCGGGTTCGTTCGAGACGTCCATGTTCGTCCTTGTGCCCGACGGGCACCGAACGTAACCCGTCCCTCCGGTCGATGCATGCCGGGGCCGCGTCCGGGTATACGACCCCTGGGCCACCCCGACCCGGAGGTTTCACCGTGAGAGCGTTCGACCTGGCTGCCCTGCTCCGATCGCCCATGTACAGCGGCGTCCGCGAGCAGGCCGTGCGGCTGCTGAAGCATCCCGACGAGGCCCGGGTCCTGCTCCGCGAGGCCGCGTCCAGGCTCCAGGGGGCGATCGCCCCCGGTGGCCAGCTGGCAGCCATCCGGGACGAGGTCTCGACGCTGATCCGGATGGTGACCGCCTACGTGAATCGGACCTACACCGACCTTCCGTGGCAGACGCTCGTGGCCGGACTGGCCGCCCTCCTGTACCTGGTGATGCCCCTCGATGCCCTGCCCGACTTCCTCCCGCTCGGCGGATTCCTCGACGATGCCGCGGTCCTCGGCTTCGTCCTCAAGAGCATCCGTGATGACATCCGGCGTTTTCAAGGCTGGGAGGAAGCCCGTCGACCCCGGTCCGGTCCCTGACTTCATCCTTCAATCTTGAGCTCGGCTTAACGTCAGCCCGTCGCGGGGAACCCGACAAGATCCTCGGTCACCCCACAGACGGAGGTCTTCGCCATGGCCATGCGTTCAGAACTTTCCGAGCTCAACCGGCGGAAGCCTCCCGTCCTGCCTGCACGATCCACGAAGCCGGCGACCGGTCCGACCACCCTCCAGCCGGAAAGTCCGCCTGTCTCGGCCACCCCGGCACGGGATACCTTCGTGTCCACGCCGCCTACCCGGGAAACCCTGGAGCGCTGGAAGGCCAGCATCCAGGCTCTCGAGCGGCTGCCTTCCGTCCCGGACGGGGTGCTTCCGAAGCGCGCATGGCTCGAAGAGCAGGCCCCTCGTCTCGAAGCGGCCGAGAAGGCCCTGGCCAGTCTGACCGCGGCAGTGTTCGATCACGGCGTTCCCTCCGAGGATGAACTCATGCGCCTGACGGCGACCGTGCAGGAGTCGCGGGGGATGTTTCGCGAGGTCCGCGAGCGGGCGGGTCTGCAGGCCCCCGTTCCCCCGCTGGATCCGGGCCGACCGGCCTTCCAGCTGACGGATGGGGCCAACCAGCTGGCCAGATCTCCTCTGACGTCCCTGCTCGGCGTGATCCTCTTGCCCGTCGCGATCACCGTGGATGCCGTCGATGCCGTCACGCGTCCTGCCCAGGCCGCGCGATACCCGGCCGACGTGAAGGCCTACCGGGAGCGTCTCGCCGAATACGAGAAGGCCAGGACCGTTCCCGTCGAGTAACCTTCGTCCGGGCGGTCTGATTCCAGCGACGATCTGCACGACATCTTCCAGGCCTTCAACGTCGGTTGAGGCTCTGGCGAGTGGTATGGAGATCCCATGCCGTTCTCCGATTCCCGACCCTCGGAACGATCCGAGGCGTGGCGACAGCTCGAGCCCTCGTCTCACCCCTGGCGGGCGACGGCGACGGCTTACTGGCTCGCCTGGTCGTGTCTCGTGCCGCTCGTTCCGGGATTGAAGACTCTCGAACCGCTCTGGCTGTGCTTCTGTCTCCCGCCGATGGCCATGGGGATGGGCGCGATCGCCTTTCCGAGACAGGAGCACCGGGATGCCTACCTGACGGCGACGTGCCTCTGGATGCTCGGTCTTGCTGCTTTCAGGGGGGTGGTGTTCCCGCTTCACGGAGTGGACTGGGTCGCCGTGCTCGGCTGTCCGGCGATCGCCGCCCTCGCGTCGGAGGAGGCCGTGCTCGCCCGGGCATTCACCGGGGTCTGGCAGGTCCCTTTGCCCGGGATGCTCGATCCCCGGGCGTGGCGCTCGCGCCTCCCCCCAGACTCGCTCCTGGAAGCGCTTCGCCGCCTCGATCGGCCGCCGGAGCCACCGGATGGGGGCCTCTCGCTGACCGACCGGCAGCCCGTCGTCCAGGCTCGACGGCTACTTGGACTCCCGCTCGAGGCTTCTCCCGAGCAGCTTCAAGAGGCCATCGACCGCCTGCGGCGAGAATGCCAGGCCCGACGGGCCACGTTGCCGAAGACGGAATGGGTCAGGCAACGGCTGGAACTGGAAGCACGGATCGAGAGCGCACTGAGCTCCGTGAGCCAGGAGCCCGTGGTCGAGCCCGACCCGGGGCTCGACGAAGTCGTCTCGAGGGCCCTCGCCTCCGGGGATCCCGAACGTCTGGATCTGGCCTTCCGGGTCATGTTCCATGCTCGCCCGTCGCGCCTGAAGCTTCACCTCGGGCGACATCGGGACCGGGTGGCCCGCGCGATCGCGCGGGAAGACGTATCGGCCCTCCGGATCTGGAACCTGCCTGAGGGGCGTCCCCGGGCAGCGCCTGCCACCACGTCCCCGGCGCCTGCGCCTCCTGCCCCACAGGCCTCGGGTGCTGCCCGTCCGTCGAACGCATCGAAGGCATCCGTCCTGAGAGGGCGGGTACCCCTCGTGGGCCACTCGCAGTCCTTCAAGTACCACGGCCCCGGTTGCCCATACGGAGACCGGATCTCCGCCTTGAACCGGGTGGAGCTCGGAAGCGAGGCCGAGGCGAAGTCCAGGGGATTCCGCCCCTGCCGGGTGTGTCAGGGCGGACCGTACGAGTTCGCCCGGGACGAGGACGACCTGGACGACGAACGCGACTTTTTTGGGTGAGCACACCGGGCCGGGAAGCGATGAACGGCCGTCAGAGTCCCTGTCGAGCGATCGCCGCCTGCAGGCGTGCCAGGTTTTTCATCATGACGGTGTAACCCGTGTCATCGCCGGCGACTGCGCGGTTGGCGGAGCGCCAGTCCCCCCGCCGCGCGGCCGAAACGACGCCCCGATCCTGCCAGTACCGCACGGCGACGAGGGCGGCCACGTCCCCGCGCAGGGCGAGGTCCGGATCCTTCTCGAGTGGAAAGCCGAGTTTCTGGCCGTAATGGCGGTAGTTGGCCCGGCCCGTGAGCTGGATGTAGCCACGTCCCTTGTAGCGCGGTCCGTCGCCCGGTCGATCGTTTCCGAGCCCTCTGACTCGCCCCTCGTAGTCTTCACCGCTCGCATATTCGAGGATGGGGCGCATCCCGCTCTCGCGAAGCGAGATCGCGACCAGGACCAGCAGCGCCTGTCGGTCCGTGACCCCGAGACGCGCGCAGGCCTCCTGTAACAGCGGCCAGTTGGCCCGGACATTTCGACGTGGAGCCCCCACGGAATCGGCAATCTGGTCCGCCGTGAGCGGAAAGTCGAGCTTCGTGACATCGACGGAGGGACGCCAGGCGGCAGCCAGGACTTCCCCGACGGGGCGGTCGAGTTCGGTACGTGTCCGGGCGTCGATGAATCCCGTGGGAAGAAGACCGCGGGCCTGCTGGAAGAGTTGCACCGAGACCGCCGTCTCGGGGCCGAAATAGCCATCCACACCACCCGGATGGAAGCCGAGTTCCTTCAGGCGTTGCTGGAGTGCCTTCACCTCGGAGCTGTGGATACCGCGATCCGTCAGGTGCAACGTGCTGCCCGGATTCGCCAGAGCGAGCCGATCCCGGTCCGGGAGAGGGTGAGAAAGGACAGGTGCGGGTACGGGCGCGGACGGCACGGTCGTTCCGGCGGGCCAGGTCGGCCCGTTCGGAAGCCGGGGCAAGATGCCGATACGCAGGACCGTGGTCTTCATACAGGCCTGATCGACCCGGCTCGTCGGAACTTGCTCACCTCGCTTCAATCTTGAACCGATCATAACCGTGTTTTTGAACCGGGCGTCACCGGGCAGCTTGCCCACCCGTGCTGGTGCTCCCCCACTGCGCAAGAGAGCTCGCCGGATGTCATGCTGGTCCCGGACAGGCACGCGCACCGGGGGACATCATGCCGTGGATTTACCTGATGGGGGCCATCCTCCTCGAAGTCATGGGAACGACGAATCTGAAGGTCTGCGAGGGCTTCACGCGCCCCGTGCCCAGCATGCTCGTGGCGATCGGGTATGCGGGTGCTTTCTACTTGCTTTCCCGGTGTGTCCGGGATCTCGAGATCGCCGTGGCCTACGCCGTCTGGTCGGGGGTCGGAACGGCCCTGATCGCGCTGGTGGGGAGGTGGACCTTCGGTGAAACCCTGAATGGCCCCAAGATCGCGTGCATCATGCTCATCCTGACCGGCACGATGGGCCTCCATATGCTGTCTTTGAGCAAGGGATGAGACAGAATGTTTCAGGTCAAGCCTGATTTCATTAAGTCCCGGTTGGGTCCAGCACGCCCTTGCGATGCCCGGACGACAACTCCTTCGTGAGGCAGGTCCCGGTGGGGCCTCTGAAGCTGGAAAGGAGAGGCACCATGGACATTCTGGGTGGCTTCGGCAACTTGCTCGGTGGCATCGGTCGCATGGTCGGCGGTGAGGCCGGCGACATTTTGGGCAAGATCAGCCAGGGGATGGGCGCCTTCGACAATTTCCTCGATGCCTTCAACGGGGATCAGAACCAGGCGACCGGTGCCGGCCAACCCAGCCAGATGCAGCTTCCCGGCATGGGCGGCGTGGCTGCCGGTGGCGGGGCGCAGGATGCCGGTGGCGGAATCGGCGGGATCTTCAATGCCCTCGGCAACTTCATCCAGCAACTCGTTCCCCTCTTCGGTTGAGCAGGCCAGCAGGGACTCGTTGATGTCCATCGGTCGCAAGGAGCGACGGGCGAAGCGGCTCCGGAGCGCCTTGCTCGTGCTGGCGTGCTCGGCCCTGGCAGGCCACGGCTCCGTGGCGGCCGTCGCTGGCCAGGTGCCGTCGGACTCTCACGGGACCGCGCAGGACATGGATCACGTGAAGCTCGGGCGGTCCGGTGGCTGGCACCGGACCGCCTCGTTTGTCCGCGTGCTCGGAGCGACCGCCCGCACGGGTTGTTCGCAGGTCCTCGTCCAGACCGAGCCCGGCCGTCTGCTCGTCCTGGATGCCTTCCGCCCGGAGGTGATCCGGGACATGCCCGCACCGGCAGGACTGAGCGGGCTGGTGGCCGCACCGTTCGAGGATGGTCCTCTCATCGCGGCCACGGGGGACGGGAACCTGATTTTCCTGGACGGTCGGTCGGGTCTCCCGTCCTCGACGATGGAGGCCAGTCGGGCCAGTTTCTCGTCGGACGGACGCCTCGTGCTGGTGGGCCGGGAAGACGGGCCTATCCTGCTCCTGGAGACGGCCTCGAGGCGCATGCTTCACCGGTTCGAACGTCATGACTGGCGCTGGTTCGGATTTGCACCGGGCGATCGCCTCGTCGTCATCCTGACGACCGATACGCCCCTGACCCGCAAGGTGATTCTTCATGACGTGGCCTCGGGACGGGAGTCGGGGACCTGGTCGGGCGTGCGAGGCTGGTCCGGGCCCACCTTCTCTCGCGATGGTCTGGCGGCCCTGTTTCCCATGCAGGATCGCTCGGTCGTCCTCTGGACGCCAGGCGACCGGCGTACCCGCCATGTCTGGACCCATTCCGGCACGGTCCAGTCCGTGGCGTTCTCGCCAGATGCCCGGCAAGTGCTCACGGGTTCGTGGGATCGCACGGTCGTCGCCCGCACCGTGGAGACGGGGGAAACCTCGTGGTCCAGGAACTTCGAGGATCTCGTGGCGAGTGCTGTCTTCGATGAGAGCGGTCACTTCGTCCTGGTCCAGACGGTCGCACTGAACGCGACCGTTCTCGAGGCGGGCCAGGGACGGCCGATCCGGTCCTGGAACGGAACCCTCCAGGCGCGATTCCTGCCGGGGGGCCACGAGGCCCTCTTGCAAGGTCAGGACGGTACCTGGCGGGTGTTCGGCCTCGAGACGGGGCAGGTACAGCTGGACATGCGCGAGGCTCAGGTCCTGTCGATCCAGCCGGATGGTTCGTTCCTGCTGGCCTGGACGCCTGACGGTTCAGCCTCCATTCTTGTCCGGGATCGTGACTGAGCAGCAGCGCATGCGTGTTCGCGCCGTGATCCGCCCGGGTTGCTGGTTTCTTAACCGAATTTTTCCTGATCGATAGGATGCAGATAAGAATTAACACTCCGGTGACGGCGGAAGTCTGATCCTGTACAAGGTGGCATCCTCAAACCAGAAACGGAGTCCCGCGTGTCTCTCCAGCTCGACGATCTGTCCCGTGTCCGCGTCCTTACCCGCGTCAACGCCCCGTCGACAGGAACCGAACTGTACCTGCGCCGGCTCGAGCCGGCCCGGATTCGCCAGGAGCTGGCCGCGATGCGCAAGGACGGTCTCGACAACCTCGTGCTCAGGTCGGGACAGGACACCTATGTGGCCTCGAGCCTCGCGATGGATACCGGAAAGTTCCGCCGCGGCCAGGAAGTGGTCGTTGA
>JBIIHZ010000111.1:0-6298 GCA_044235265.1 Candidatus Sericytochromatia bacterium | reverse complement strand
CTGCCGAGTATGCGGCCCTCGATGCTCACGCCACGCGCCTGCTGGTCGATCCGCTCGTTGCCGAGGTCGAGGCGTCAGGGCTCATGGCCCTGTATCGCGAGGTGGAATTGCCGCTGGTGGGGGTGCTCGCCGCCATGGAGCGCGAGGGCATCCGGGTCGATCGCGCCTACCTGGGTGAGCTGTCGCGGATCTTCGGCGATCGCCTGGTCGAGCTGGAATCGAGCATCCATGATCTGGCCGGATCCTCGTTCAACATCAACAGCCCGAAACAGCTGGCCACGGTGCTCTTCGAGACGCTCGGCCTGCCCGTGCTCAAGCGGACGCCCAAGAAAGAGCCCTCGACGGATGCGAGTGTCCTCGAGGAGCTGGCCCCCCAGCACCCGATCGTCGCGCACATCCTCGAATACCGGCAGCTCACCAAGCTGAAGTCGACCTACGTCGATGCCCTGCCGGAGCTCATCGACACGCGCACCGGCAAGTTGCACACGTCGTTCAACCAGATGGTCGCGGCCACGGGGCGCCTGAGCTCGGAGCGCCCCAATCTCCAGAACATCCCCATCCGCACGGCGGAGGGGAGCGAGATCCGTCGGGCCTTCGTGCCCTCGGGCCCGGACCGGGTCCTGCTCTCGGCCGACTATTCGCAGATCGAGCTGCGCTTGCTGGCGCATGTCTCGGAGGAACCGGCCTTCGTGGAGGCATTCCAGGCCGACCAGGACATTCACGCCCGGACCGCCAGCGAGCTGTTCGGCGTGCCACTCGAGCAGGTCTCCTCGGACCAGCGTCGCATGGCCAAGACGGTCAACTTCGCGACCCTCTACGGGCAGGGGCCATTCAGCCTCTCGAAGGTCCTGGGCATTCCGATGGGCGAGGCGAAGTCCTTCATCGATCGGTTCTGGGCGCGCTACCCCCGCATCCGCGCGTACACGATTGAAGCCGTCGAGCAGGCCACGGAACGCGGCTACGCGATCACCCTCATGGGACGGCGCCGCTATCTGCCCGAGCTCAAGGAACGCCGCACGCGGGACATGGGCGAGCGACTGGCGGTCAACTCGCCCATCCAGGGGAGCGCGGCCGACATCATCAAGGTGGCCATGATCCGTCTCGATGCTGCGCTTCGCAACTCGGGTTCGCAGGCCCGGATGATCTTGCAGGTGCACGACGAACTCGTCCTGGACGTGCCTGTCGCCGAACTGGAGACCGTGTCGGGACTCGTCCGCGAGAGCATGGAATCGGCCTTTCCTCTGAACGTTCCCCTGAAGGTGGAGATGGCATCCGGCACGAGCTGGAAGGAGGCCAAGTGATGCGCCGTCCCCTGCTCGCCCTGGTCGCGACGACGGGATCGCTCGCGCTTGCCGTCCCCGTCCTTGCGGCGGGAGCCCTTCACGAGGGCGTGGGCATCTTCGCACCGGATGGAGGTACGGTGGTCCCTGCGCCTGCCTCCCCCCGGATCGGGACGATCGAGGTCGGGACCGAGGCGCGTCAGCGGCTCCAGGTGGTGCTTTTCCAGAGCGGCAGCGGCCTGGTCGAGGATGTGCGCCTGGTGTCGGCGCCCGCCGGGCCGAGCCGCTTCCGGGTGCGCGATCTCGCTCCGCTGACGGAGCCCGGCTCTGGATGGATCGAGGCGCTCGGGGGCAGGCCCACGCCCGTGATCCTCGACCAGCGCCTCGAGGAGCGCGACATCTCGGCCACGCGCCTCCTGCGTGCGCACGAGGGGCGAGAGATCACCGTCTTCATCGACCAGAAGCCGGTCAAGGGCCTGCTGGTGTCGGCCGATGGGCCCCTCATCTCGATAGAGGGGCGGATTCACCTGGCCTCGCCCGGGGCGATCGCCGTGCCCGGCATCCCGGCGTCCGTGCCAACCGAGGCGCGCTGGGCCGGCCAGTGGCGAGCCAGCGAGTCGCTCGATCGCGTGCCCGTCGCCTTCCGGACGCTCGTCCGGAACCTGGGCTGGTCGGCACGTTACGATCTCGTGCTCTCCCCCGACTCGAAACGAGGCCAGATCACGGCCTGGGCGACGCTCACGAACGGCTCGGGGACCGACTACCCCGCAGCCAGGATCTCGCTCGTCAGCGGGGCCATCCGTCGTGTCGGGGCCCAGGTGGTTCCGGGGGCGTATACCCGGATGGCGCGGATGGGGGAGGCGGCAGCCTCGTCTGCCGATGAGGCCGAGGAGATGCCCGCCGGCGACGACGCGGGGGATGTGCGGACTTACGACCTGCCCGAGACGCTCGACCTGACGTCCGGCTCGACCGTCGAGAGCCAGTGGTGGAAGGTGGCCTCCGGCGGATTCAAGCGACGCTTCGAGGTCCATGGCCATACGCCATGGTACGTGTCCGAGCAACCCGACACCGAGGTCCGTCAGCCGGTCGAGAGTCACCTGCGACTCGAGAACCGCAAGCCGGATGGGCCCGGCCTGTCCATCCCGTCGGGTAAATGGCGGGTCTGGGTCCGTCGCAAGGACGGACCGCTGACGCTCACGGGCGAGGTCATGTCCCGATCCGTGGCGCCTCAGGACACGCTCGACTTGCACACGGGAGAGGCTCTCGACGTGACCGCAAGGCGCAGTCGGTTCCTGGTCGACCGCGTCCGTAACGAGCGCAAGGACTGGGTTCCCATCGTCGAGTGGAAGCTCGAGTGGACGAATGCCCGTTCCGAACCGGCCGAGGTCGTCTGGACCGAGCCTCTCGCGACGAACTGGCAGGTGCTGGCCTCGGAAGCCGACGCGCGGTCCGTCGGCCCGAACCAGGTTCGGCTGTCCGGCACGATCCCTCCCGGCCAGAAGCGTGTCTTCATGGTGCGGGTGAAGGCGAATCCCTGAGCAGACCTGCGTGCGTGGTGCGTAAGTCTTCCCAGCCGGGGTATAGCAAGCTCGTGGTCACGGGGAAGGAGGCAAGCCCATGATGCCTGGAGGAGGTCCCGATTCGTCGCGGGATCGACCCCTGTACATCATCAGCGTCGCGGCCGAACTCGTGAACATGCACCCTCAGACCCTGCGGTTGTATGAGCGACGGGGCCTGGTCTCGCCCAAGCGGCACGGAAAGAATCGCCTGTACTCGCAGGCAGACATCGAACGTTTGATGTATATCCAGAACCTGACGCAGGAACTGGGTATCAATCTGGCAGGGGTGGAGCGGATCATCCGGTTGCAGGGCGACCTGGACCAGCTCCGACACCAGAAGGAGGCAGAGATCGTGGCGATCCAGAGACGCATCGCCGAGCTGGAACAGCTCCGGCAAGGGCACGAGCACGAGATCGTGGCCATCCGGGCCCGATTGCAGGACGAGCTCGCAGGCTCGGACTGAGCCGACCCTCCCGCTTTCCGGACGAGCCCGGATCCGCGCCGGACAGGCGCATCCCGGGCGAGTTTGCAGGTGGGAGCTTCGTGGTACCATACCCCCGTGACGATCCGGCCTTCGTGGTCTGTAGAAGGTGCACCATGTTCGAGCGATTTACCGAAAAAGCCATCAAGGTCATCATGCTGGCGCAGGAAGAAGCCCGCCGGCTGGGCCACAACTTCGTGGGCACCGAACAGATCCTTCTCGGCCTCATCGGCGAGGGGACGGGTGTCGCGGCCAAGACCCTCAAGAGCCTGGGCGTGAGCCTCAAGGACGCGCGCATCGAGGTCGAGAAGATCATCGGTCGCGGGTCGGGCTTCGTCGCCGTCGAGATTCCCTTCACGCCGCGGGCCAAGCGGGTCCTCGAGCTCTCCTGGGACGAAGCGCGCCAGCTCGGCCACAACTACATCGGCACCGAGCACCTGCTCCTCGGACTCATCCGGGAGGGTGAGGGTGTGGCCGTGCGGGTCCTCGAGAACCTCGGGGTCGACCTGAGTCGCGTGCGCAGCAACGTCATTCGCATGCTCGGTGAGAGCGCCTCGACGGCCACACCGGGTCAGCACCGCTCGAAGACACCGACCCTCGACGAGTTCGGCTCGAACCTCACGCAGATGGCCGAGGAGCACCGCCTCGACCCCGTGGTCGGTCGCGAGAAGGAAATCGAGCGCGTCATCCAGATCCTGGGACGCCGCACCAAGAACAACCCCGTGCTCATCGGCGAGCCGGGCGTCGGCAAGACGGCGATCGCCGAGGGCCTGGCGCTCAAGATCAGCGCCGGCGAGGTTCCCGACATCCTCACCGAGAAGCGCGTCGTGACGCTCGACATCGGGTCGCTGGTCGCCGGTACGAAGTACCGCGGCGAGTTCGAAGAGCGCCTCAAGAAGATCATGGAAGAGATCCGCGGGGCCGGGAACATCATCCTGGTCATCGACGAACTCCACACCCTCATCGGGGCGGGCGCCGCCGAAGGGGCCGTCGATGCGGCCAACATCCTCAAACCGGCGCTGGCCCGCGGCGAGCTGCAGTGCATCGGCGCCACGACCCTCGACGAGTACCGCAAGCACATCGAGCGTGATGCCGCGCTCGAGCGGCGCTTCCAGCCCGTCATGGTCGGTGAGCCGAGCGTGGACGAGACCATCGAGATCCTCCGTGGGCTGCGCGAGCGCTACGAGGCGCACCACCGCCTCCAGATCACCGACGAGGCGCTCATCTCGGCGGCCAAGTTCTCCGACCGGTACATCTCCGACCGCTTCCTTCCGGACAAGGCGATCGACCTGATGGACGAGGCCGCGTCACGCGTGCGGCTGCGCTCGAGCAGCCTGCCGCCCGCGGCCAAGGAACTCGAGAAGGAGCTGCGCGCCTTCACCAAGGACAAGGAAGCGGCCATCCGCGCCCAGGAGTTCGAGCGGGCCAGCCAGCTCCGCGACCAGGAGCAGGCCGTCCGCGAGAAGATCCGCGAGATCGCGGCCGACTGGCGATCCGAGAAGGGCACGACGGTCACGCCGAGCGTGGGATCCGAGGAGATTGCCGAGATCGTCTCGAGCTGGACGGGTATCCCCGTCTCGAAGATGACCGAGGGCGAGACCGAGCGCCTGCTCAAGATGGAGGATGTCCTCCACGAGCGCGTGATCGGTCAGAAGGACGCCATCCACGTCATCAGCCGGGCCGTCCGCCGGGCACGCGTGGGTCTCAAGAACCCCAAGCGGCCCATCGGATCGTTCATCTTCAGCGGCCCGACGGGCGTCGGCAAGACCGAGCTCGCCAAGGCCCTGGCCGGGTTCTTCTTCGGTCAGGAAGACAGCCTCATCCGTATCGACATGTCCGAGTACATGGAGAAGCACGCGGTCTCGAAGATGATCGGCTCGCCCCCCGGCTACGTCGGGTACAGCGAGGGCGGACAGCTCACCGAGGCCGTGCGTCGCAAGCCCTATTCGGTCGTGCTCTTCGACGAGATCGAGAAGGCCCACCCGGATGCGTTCAACATCCTTCTCCAGATCCTGGAGGACGGGCGGCTCACGGATGCCAAGGGCCGCGTGGTGGATTTCAAGAACACCATCGTGATCCTGACCTCGAACATCGGGGCGCGCGCGCTCGAGAAGGGTGGATCGCTCGGCTTCCAGACCGGTGGAGATGACACCCGGTACCGGAAGATGAAGGACATCGTGATGGACGAACTCAAGCAGGCGTTCCGTCCCGAGTTCCTGAACCGCATCGACGAGATCGTCGTCTTCCACCCGCTCACCAAGGAAGAGATCCGCGAGATCATCGACGTGATGCTCAAGGAAATCTACCTGCGGATGAAGGAGAACGAGTTCGAGCTCACGGTGACGACTCCGCTCAAGGACCGTCTCTGCGAGGAAGGCTACTCGCCCAGCTACGGAGCCCGTCCTCTGCGACGCGCCATCCAGCGCATGATCGAAGATCCGCTGGCCGAGGAGATCCTCGCCGGCAAGGTCAAGAAGGAAGGCCTCATCCAGGCCGAGTGGGATGGCGAAAAGGTCCTGTTCTCGAACGTCGAGAAGCAGCCCGAGCCGGTGGCGGCCGCGGCTGGTAGCGAGGCCTAGCTCCCGCTGAATTCCTGTAGCACGCTCAGGGGGACCGGCACGACCGGTCCCCCTTTTGCTTCAAGCGTGACGCTCGAGATCGATCCTGCGTGTCCACCTGCACTGGATCGTGTCACGCGTCAGAACGGTGCCCGTGGGGGTAGGCCGCGGAAGTCCTCTTCTTGACAGGACATTCATGCGTGTCACGCTCGAGTAACCTGGGCGAGATAACCGGCCAGCTCGGCCCGGCAGTCCTCGCCGAGCAGGTGGAACGCGTCCACCACGGTGCGTTCGGGGACCACCAGCCGGGTGGCCGATTCCGCATCCGTCACGACGTGCGTGGCCAGACGGAGCCGGCTCCGTGCGAGGTCGGGGTCGTCGAGCGGCACATCCAGTAACCGATCGTCGTCGCAGACGGCC
>JBIIHZ010000089.1:0-7123 GCA_044235265.1 Candidatus Sericytochromatia bacterium | reverse complement strand
CCCCGACGGGTTGCTGAGCGACGGGCACTGGTGCCACCACGGCTGCAGGAACGAGAACGGGTGCCGGGACCTGGGGCGCCTGAACGCCCAGGATCTGGGCGACCGTGAGGGAACGCGTCGGGGATGCACTGGCAACGTTGGGATTCATGCGGACCTCCACGGTGGGAACCATCGAGAGGTTTATCGGCCGTTCCGTCGCGCAGGTTCTTGTCAGCAGGTTAACAGTTAGCCATGACTCGTTAAAAGCTCGCCGCGTTCACGGCCTTCAACGAAACGGATGCACGATCAGGTCGATGGAGCGCCCGGGTACGAAGTTCGCCATCTCCGACAGGGACTTCTTGCCGTACTGGTCGACGTAGACCCCGTCGCCCATGAACGTGAACCAGTGCGGGCCGTTGGCCAGGTTCGTCGAGGAGGGATCCGTTCCTGGTTTCCGGTTGACGTAGATGACGTCCCCCGGTTGCATGCGACCGCTCGAGGCGAGTTCGGCCAGGTGCATGATCGACCGACCACGCGCAGAGGCATCGTCCGAGGCGTGCTGGATGTCCCGCCCACCCGCATCGAGCACCAGTTCCCGGGCGAAGCGGTAGCAGTTGCTGCGACTCCCCTGGTAACTGTTCTGGCCCAGGGCCCGTGCCAGGCGGTCACGCACGTCGCCTGGCGGGGAGGAGGCACGGCGAGGAGAAGGTTGAGGAACGGCGGCACGGGGCGGCGCAGCCGGAACCGAGGCGGGCGGCACGGGCGGTACGGGAGATGGCACGGGGGGAGACGTCGCGGGAGGTGCCGTCCGGATGGCCAGGCGACCGGCCCCCTCATCACGTGGCGGGGCCGGCATCAGCCCGGCAAGCTGGAAATACCGCTGCCGCTGAACCTCGGGCATGGCATTCACCTGGTTCCAGGAAACCGGTCTCCCGCTGTCGGCCCACACCACGAGTCCCTCGGGAGATCGACTCCAGAGCCGGGAATCGACCAGCTGGTGGCCGAAATTGTAGGTCGCCTGGGGGTTCACGTGCCAGAACCCTTCCGTCAGGGCTCGATCGACGTCGGAAGCCGTCAGGCGTGCACGCAGCTCGGCCAGGTTCGCAGGAGGGCGCGGGACGGGTGGGGCAGGCAAGGCGGGAGCCGGCGCCATACCCGGCGCGGGTGCGGAAGGCGGAGCCGCACCCGCGGCAGGTGCAAGGCGGACGCGGTCCCCGGGATACACCAGGCTTCCATCCGGGTAGCGAGACAGACCTCGTGAATCGAACCCTGCCTGGAACAGCTCGGGATTCCAGGCCTGCAGCTGAGCCAGCGAGAGCCCCCGGGCCATGGCCAGATCGAACAGCGTATCGCCAGGGCGCACCACCACCTCTGGCAGGGTCTGGATCGGTCCCGGCACGGCGGCTGGCGAGCGCACGAAGACGTCCCGGTTCGCCACCGGGAGTCCGGGACGTGGGGGAGGAAGCACGGCAGCTCGGAGCATGTCCGGCACGGATCGGGGCACGGGCAGCGGCAAGGTGGAAGGTGGCACGATCTGGGTCGACATGGGCACGGCCTCCTCGATCCGAGGGGATCTTTCCTTGCTCATCGGGGCGAAACCAGCCACCCTTCCTAAGTCCCATTTAATTCTTGTTCAACGACGGGTGAAGCTTCCCGTGACCCAACGTGGAGCCCCTTCACCGGCCCAGCCTCGCCACCCCACGCCGTGCTACCATGACCGACATGAGCATCATCGGACGTGAACGCGAACTCGGCCTCCTGCAGGATCTACTCTCGGTGGGCAGACACATCCTGATCGAAGGTCCGGTCGGGGTCGGCAAGACCTACCTGGTCCTGCAGCACCTGCGCCTCGCGAACCGTCACCACGTCCGCGTGGACGGCGATGCCCGTTACTCCGAGCAGAAGCTGACGGGCTGGTTCGACCCCCCGCTCGTCATGCAAGCCGGGTATCGTCCCGAACACTTCATCGAGGGCCCTCTCGTCCAGGCGATGCGCCAGGGCTGCGTGCTGTTCATCAACGAGCTCAACCGGATGCCCGAGGGGGTCCAGAACGTCCTGCTGCCCGCCCTCGACGAGGGCATCGTGCAGGTCCCCCGCCTGGGAACGATCGAGGCGGCACCCGGCTTCCAGGTCATCGCGACCCAGAACCCTGCCGAGTACGTGGCCACCCAGCGCCTGAGCGAGGCCGTCCTCGACCGCTTCGAGAGCGTCGTGATGGGATACCAGCCCCGGCAGGAGGAAGCCCGGATCCTCGAACAGGTCATCGATCGTCCCGTTCCCCCCGAGAACCTGGATTTCGTCCTGGAGCTTCTCGAGGCCACCCGCAAGGACCAGACCTTCCAGCGCGGCGCCTCGATCCGGGCGGCGATCGCCTGGATGAAGGTGACGGGCGACAGGAGCATCCGCCAGATGGAAGCTACCCGGCTCGAGTCCCTCACGGAATCGGCCCTCCGCAACCGCGTGCAACTGGCAGACGGGGCCGAAAGCGACCTGACGACGTGGATCGCGCGCTTCGTAAAAAAAAACGCTGGCACGGCCCTGACGAATCCGTAGTCCCGGACTTCACGACCCGCAAAGAATTCGTCTGGTTCTCGGTCGCGACCCAGGACCAGAATGCGTTCCTCGCGGTCCCCGAGGCCCAGGAACCCGTGACCGAATCCGACTTCCAGGATGACTGGGAATATGCCGTGCACTACCGGCACATGGTCCGGACGAACATGCGGCGCACGACCTACCTGGAGGAGATGCATCGCAAGGCGGTCGAGGCCATCATGCGACGGGCTCGTCGCCTGATGCTGCCCATCAGCCGTCCCGACACGACGGTGTTCCGATCCTGGCCCGAGGCACCCGCTGCAGAACTCGATCTCGACGAAACCCTCGAGCACTTCGAGGGGATCCTGCCCTGGCGTCCGGAGGATCTGCGGGTCGGAGAACCCCACCATGACCCGCTCTACCTGACGCTGCTGGCCGATACGAGCATCTCGATGCAGGGGGAGCGTTTCGCCATGGTGAACGTCGCGCTGGCGCTCATCGCGATGTCCTGGCCCGGGGACCAGCTCTCCGTGGCCGGCTTCGATTACACGCCACGACGCATCCAGCCCTTTCACCGGAGCCGGAGCGCGGCCTGGCTCGTGAGTCAGCTGCTCCAGACACCACCCCAGGGGATGACGGACCTCCATGCGGCGCTCGAGACGGCATGGCAGGACCGCAAGCGCGTGGCCAGAGGCCGACACGTCACCCTGCTGGTGACGGATGGCGCCCAGACCACGGGACCGAATCCGCTGGATGCCGCACCACGCCTGCGGCCGCTCGTGGTGCTGCCCCTCGATGCCCACCCCGAGACGCTCATGTCCTGCGAGAACCTGGCCCGCAAGGGGCGCGGACGCTGCTTACCCGTGCGGTCGGTATCTGACATCCCGCTCCAGGCGCTTGCCCTGGCCCGGGCTCTCCAGCGACCCGGCTGAGCCGGTCCCGACGTCCGTATCGCAGGGCCCCGGAATGAGATCCCGGGAATAGGGCGCGTGCGAGGGCGGCGCAAAACCGACGACGGGAGGGGGAGCAGGCAAGAGCGGGCATGAGAGAGCGAGCGCGATGGCGCGCTCATGGTCGCAAGGTGCCTGCTCGATGGCATGAACCCCGCCTTCTTCGAATTCACCCCCGTGCTCCATGCTCCACCTCCTCGTCCAGCGGTCGAAGCCTAGCACGAAGCCCCTGCTCGAACAGGTGTCGAGCAGGGGCCGGTGCGTCGTGGGTGCGGTCTCGCGCTCAGGCCCGGCGCGACCGGAAGCAGGGTTGACAGTACACGGGACGCCCCTGAGTCGGCTTGAACGGGACCTGGGTCTCGGTGCCGCACTGGGCACAGGAGACCTGGAAAAATTCGGGACGCGTCTGCCGGGACGGAGGAGCAGACGAGGCGGCCTGCCGCTTGGTCCGACAGGACGGACACCGCTGAGGCGGGTTGGTATACCCTTTCTGCGCGTGGAACTCCTGCTCTCCGATGGTGAAGAGGAAGGAGGCCCCGCAATCTCGGCAGACGAGTGAGAGGTCTTGCACGGGGCCTCCTGTGGCCTAGAGCCGGACGACGATCGCCGGGACGCCCTGACGACGAACCTGACGAGCCACCTCGGCAGCCTTGCCCTCGGACGGGAACCGTCCAACGTACACCCGGTGCGGCGAGGCCAGGCGGGCCGTACCGCCGCTCAGGCTGACGTACATCTGCTTGGAGCGGATCTCGCGAGCCAGCTCCTCGGCCCGCTCGCGCGCCTCGAAGGTACCGAACTGGACGACGTACCGCCCCCGGCCCACCCGCAGGACGGAACCGGGATGACCGATTCCGGCGAACTTCTTCTGAAGGGACACCGCCTTGGCCCTGGAATTGACGACCGTGGACCGCACGGTGGTGGCCGCCGAACGCGCACCGGAACCGTCCGACACGCCTGCCGTGAAGCCACGCCGCTCGAGGCTCGCCACGAGGTTGCGTGCATTCGACGCCTCGGCAAAGGCTCCGCACTGGACGGTGAACGTGCCGCCACCCGCCATCAGGTGGGCACGGTTGGCCTTGCCCGCGTGGCCGGTGTGACGACCATGGGCTCCGGCAGCCTGGACCTTGTGAGCCCTGGCACCGTGCCTGGCAGCGAGCGTCGCCACCTTGGCCTTGGCGGGCTTCGCCGCAGCAGCAGCGACCTTCGCCGGCACCTCGACGGGCTGTACCTGGGCAGCGGGCTGCTCCTGAACCTCGACGGGAGCAGGGGTGGGCACGGGAGGCTCGGTGGGAGCCGGAGTGGCCTCGGGCGTCGGAACGACTGCCACGGCTTCACTGGCTGCGGGCGGAGCGGTCGAAACAGGCGGTGGCGTCGACGGGATCACGGCTTCCTGAACCGCCGGCGTACCCGGCCCCGGCAGGAACGGCAACATGCCTTGCATGTAGGCATAGCCGAGGCCCCCGACGACAATCAGGCCGCCAACCACGAGCAAGAGAGGGCCAAGGAAGCGGTTGCCGCCTTCCTCCTCGTCTTCGTCCTCGTAGTCCTCGTCGTCTTCTTCCCCGTCCTCGTCTTCGTATTCCCCGTCGAAGTCCTCGTCGCCCTGCTGGGCCTCGAGGTCTTCCTCGTTCTCATCGAAATCGAATTCAGGTTCGTCCTGTCGTCCCCTGGGCACGGATCCTCCTTGCACGAGACCCTGGTTGGATGGAGCGTGGTCGGCTCGTGCGACACCTCTATACCACGCGCGGCCCCAAATGCATCGGGGACCGCGCGCGACCTGTGATTGAACGTATGAAGGTTACTTGAGCGGGAAGCCCTCGGCGTCTTCCTCGACCTCGTCACCGTTCTCGACGAGGTACTCGATGACCCGCTTGAACTCTTCCTCGTCCTCGATCATCACGAGTTCCGGCTGAGCCTCGGGATCGTCGGATTCCTGGATGCGCAGGACCAGCATGTGCTCGCCATCCTCGTCATCTTCATCCAGGTCTTCAGGATCGACCGGAAGGAGGAGTGCATATTCCTTCTCGTCCACCTCGACGATCTGGTCGAGAATGAAGCGGTGGGGCTGCCCTTCCTCGTCGATGAGCGTGATGATGTCTTCTGCCTCGTCCACGGAGGATCCTTTCAGGATTGCGATACCGAGCGGATCCAAGGGGTCATTCCGAGCGGGATGACCGGGCCCGTCGATCGAGATGGGACTGGAGGATGAGCACCGCGGCTTGCTGGTCGATGACAGCCTTGCGCTCTTTGCGCTTCAACCCGCCGGCGATGAGCACATGCGTGGCCTGCCGGGTGGTGAGACGCTCGTCGACCAGGTCGACCGGAAGACCGAAGACCGCAAGCCGATCGACGAAGGTCTCGACGAAACGGGCCTGCGGACCTATCTCGCCGCTCAAACTCCGCGGATAGCCTACCACGAAACGCTCGGGGGTGTATAGCGCAACGAGCTCCCGGAGCGACGCCAGATCCGCTTCCTGGCTCGACCGTCGGATCGTCTTGACCGGCTGGGCCGTGAGGCCCAGGGGATCGCTCACGGCCACCCCGATGGTTTTCTCCCCCACGTCCAGTCCGAGCACGCGCGCCTGTTCATCCATGTCCTGCCACCCTTCCGTCGATCCGGGAGCTCGCCTCAGTGCAGGCCGGGCCACCAGAGGGCCCTGACCTCGTCTCTCGTCCAGCTCGACCAGGATCGCATGGCCCTGTCGAGGACGTCACCCTCCGCGGCCCGGGCCGAGGGATCCAGGGCCTGGAGCACCAGCAGCAAGGGATCTCGACGCGGATGAAAGGCCACGAGATGAGGCTGGTCCACCAGGTGAGCCCGCTCGAGCGCCTCGTGCAGGGCGTCCCCGAACCCGCCCGTGGCATCCACGAGTCCGAGGCCGAGCGCCTGTTCGCCGGTGTAGACGCGCCCTCCCCCGAGTTCCCGCACGCGAAGCTCGGAAAGCTTACGCTGCGAGGCCACGAGCGTCACGAATCGCTGATAGATCTCCTCGGACTGCACCCGGAGCTGACCGAGTTCGAGCTCCGTCAGGGGGCGAGCGGGACTGAACATGTCGCCGTTCTCACCGCCCACGTGCTCGACATGGCGCGTGACGCCCCACTTCTCGAGCAAAGGCGCGAGAGAGAACTTCCCGCTGATGACGCCGATCGACCCCGTGACGGTGTCCCGGTCGGCGAAGACCTTCACGCCAGGCAACATCGAGAGCCAGTAACCTCCGGAGGCCGCGACGTTCCCGAGGGACACGACGACCGGTTTCTTGCGAGCCAGCAGCTCGAGCTCGCGCCGGATGAGTTCGGAGGCGAAGGCGTCCCCACCCGGGCTGTCCACGCGAACGACGACGGCTGCAACCGATGGATCCTCGGCGAGTCGTCTCACGGCGAAGCACACGGGATCCGAACCGACCGTCTCGCCGACCATGAGGTCCCGCCCCCCGCCGCCTTGCGCGATCGATCCCTCGATCGCGAGCACGGCGACCTCCGGCAAGGCCCAGGCGGGTTCCCGGTGGCCGAGGCGTAGCGCGGCCACGGGTGAGAACGTGCGCGCCAAAAAGCGTTCGAGCAGGGGTCTGAGCTGGTCATGCTCGGCGAGCTCGTCGACGAAACCGGCTTCCATGGCCTGGCTCGGCGTGAAGACGCCGCGGCGCATCGCCGCCTCGAACCGG
>JBIIHZ010000088.1:0-7145 GCA_044235265.1 Candidatus Sericytochromatia bacterium | reverse complement strand
CCCTCGACGATCTGCGCCGCGAAGATCGGGAATTCCATCTTGTCAAAGATCAGGGCCTTGAGAGAGCCGGGCTGGGCGCCCACGAGTCCTTGCCCGTTGAAGGTCAGGCGGATGCGCTTGCTCGCAAATTGCTGGAGCACGTCCTGTTGCTTTTTGACGGGATCGACTTTTCCGCCGTAAGCCACCTCGGCCGTGACGCTCTGGCCGCTGCCGTCTGGAATGAAACCGATCTCGCCATCGACGCGGTCATTGCCCTCTTGGCCCTCGACCTCGAACTCACGCGAACTGCCGTCGCTCAGATTGACCGTCACGGTCTGCTTGCCGGGCTTCGAGGGACGGAAGACCATCTTCCCGCTGTCGTCGAAGGTGTGGTCGATCTTGTTCCCGTCAGCGTCCGTCACGGAGGTGACGTCGCTCTTGTCGAGCGTCTCTTCCTCTCCCGTGTCCGCATTGACCGTCTTGAGCGAGAACCCGAACTGCTTCAGCAGGGAGGATGCCTGGTTGGCGGCGTTCCCGATCTGGCCCGGGGAAAGAGTGGTACAGCTGGTGAGTGACAGCGCGATGAGTCCCATCGTGATTTGACGTATCAGCATCTCGTCAAAAAACCTCCTGCTCGTGAAGTACACCCGGAAGGCGTACCCGTTTACATGGCCATTCAATCACGTCGCTCGGGTCGTGAATGCCCGGACGACAAGGCCCCCCTCGTGTGAACGAGGGAGGCCAAGGTCGACACGAACGTTCTGGACTAGATGTGAATCGCGCGCTTCCCGACGGCCAGCGCAGCCTCCTTGACGACTTCGCTGAGGGTGGGATGGGCGTGGACGGTCCGTGCCAGGTCCTCGGCACTTCCTCCGAACTCCATGAGCGTCACGACTTCCCCGATCAGCTCCGAGACCTGCGGTCCGATCATGTGCACACCGAGCACCCGGTCGGTCTTCGCATCGGCCAGCACCTTCACCATGCCGCGCACGTCATGATGCGCGCGTGCCCGGCCATTGGCCATGAACGGGAAGGATCCGACGGTGTAGGCCACGCCATCGGCCTTGAGCTGTTGCTCGGTCTTGCCGGCCCACGCGATCTCGGGCGAGGTGTAGATGACCCAGGGGATCACGTCGTAGTTGACGTGCCCGGCCTGACCGGCGATGAGCTCCGCGACCGCCACGCCCTCGTCCTCGGCCTTGTGCGCCAGCATCGCGCCGCCGATGACGTCCCCGATCGCATACACCCCCGGCAGATTGGTCTTGTAGTGGCCGTCGACCTTCACGAAGCCGCGCTCGTCGAGGTCCAGCCCCACGGCCTCGGCACCCAGGCCCCGGGTGTTGGGTATCCGGCCGACGGCCACCACGAGCCGATCGACCTCGAGAAGCTGGCTCTCACCCTTTTCCTGGTAGAGGACGCTCACGCCCTGGTCGGTCTGCTCGACCGTCTCGATCGTCACGCCCAGGTGCAGATCGAGGCCCTGCTTCTGGAACTGCTTGAGGGCTTCCTTCTGGATGGCCTCGTCCGCAGCGGCCAGGAACGCGGGGCTCGCCTCGAGGACCGTGACCTGGGAGCCCAGCCGCCGCCAGACGCTGCCGAGTTCGAGACCGATGACGCCCGCCCCTATCACGCCCAGGCGCGCCGGGACCTCGGTGAAGGCCAGGGCGCCGGCATTGTCGACGATCCGTTCGCCGTCGAACGGCGCGATCGGCAGCGTGCGGGGCACGGACCCCGTCGCGACCACGACGCGCCGGGCGCCGTAACGCGCATCCCCCACGCCGATGACCCACTGGTCACCCTGCCGGGAAATCAGCGCCCCGCGGCCGTGGATGCCCGTGACCTTGTTCTTGCGGAAGAGGCCCTGGATTCCCTGCGTGAGTGTCCGGACGATCTCTTCTTTGCGACCGAGCATCTTGCCGAGGTCGAGCGAGACTCCCTGGACCTGGATGCCGTGCGCGGCCACGTCGTGCTGGATCTGCTCGAGGCGCTCCGAGGAGTCGAGCATGGCCTTCGACGGGATGCAGCCCACGTTGAGGCAGGTTCCGCCCAGGCTGGCCTTGCCGTCGGCGCCGGTCCAGTCGTCGATGCAGGCGGTGCGGAGCCCGAGCTGGGCCGAGCGGATGGCGGCGACGTAGCCCCCGGGGCCTCCGCCGATGACGATGACGTCGAACAGTTCCATGGTGTGTCGGTGTCCTTCGTGTGGGCTAGATACCCAGGAGCATGCGGCTGGGATCCTCGAGCAGGTTCTTGAGCGTCACGAGGAACAGCACCGCTTCCTTGCCATCGATGATCCGGTGGTCGTAGGAGAGCGCGACGTACATCATCGGGCGGATGACGACCTGACCGTTCTCGGCGATCGGTCGCTCGACGATGTTGTGCATGCCCAGGATGCCGCTCTGGGGCGCATTCAGGATGGGCGTCGAGAGCAGCGAGCCGAAGGTGCCCCCGTTCGTGATGGTGAAGGTCCCGCCCGAGAGATCCTCGAGCGTGAGCTTGTTGCCACGGGCCTTCTCGGCGTAGCCGGAGATCGCCTTCTCGATCTCGGCCAGGCTCAGGGTGTCCGTGTTGCGCAGGACGGGCACCACCAGCCCCCGCTCGGACGCCACGGCGATGCCGATGTCGAAGAAGCCGTGGTACGCGATGTCGTGGCCCTCGACCGAGGCGTTGATGACCGGATACTGCTTGAGTGCCTCGGTCACGGCCGCCACGAAGAAGCTCATGAAGCCCAGCTTGATGCCGTGGCGCTTCACGAAGGCGTCCTGGTGCTTCTTGCGCAGATCCATCACGGCCTGCATGTTGATCTCGTTGAAGGTCGTGAGGATCGCGGCCGTGTTCTGCACCTGCTTGAGGCGTTCGGCGATCCGGGTGCGGATGCGGGTCATCGGCACCCGGCGCGTGACCCGCTCACCTGCGGCCACGGTCACGGTCGGGGTGACGACCGCGGAGGCGGCTACCGGAGCCGGAGCAGGCGGGGCAACTGCCGCCGGGGCGGGTGCGGGAGCCGCGGCGGCAGCCCCTTCCAGATGTCCGAGCACGTCGCCCTTGGTCAGCCGGCCGTCCTTTCCGGACCCGGCGATCGCCTCGGGGCTCACACCCGTCTCGGTCACCAGCTTGCGGACCGCGGGGCTCAGGACCGCTTCGCCGGCCGCGGCCACTGCGACGGGTGCAGGAGTCGATGCCACGACAGCTGCGGGCGCACTGGCTGCAGCGGGAGCGGCAGGGCTCGCCGCCGTGTCGATCACGGCGATGAGGTCGCCAGCCTGCACGACCTCGCCCTCGGGCTTCACGATCTCGACGAGGACGCCATCTTGCTGGGCATTGACGTCGAGAACGACCTTGTCGGTCTCGACGCCCACCAGCACGTCACCGCGCGACACGGCCTCGCCGACCCGCTTGCTCCAGGGGAGCAGGCGACCCTCGGTGATCGATTCCGAGAAGGCGGGGCACTTGACTTCGATGCGCATGGCGACTCCTTGCGTGAACGGGATGATCGACGATCAGCGGCCGCCGACGGCCCCGAGGACCGTGGGGACCGCTTCGCCGAGGGCGGCGTCGATGAGGGCTTTCTGTTGCTCGAGGTGCTTGGCCGTCGACCCCACGGCCGGGGAGGCCGAGCAGGGACGACTCGCGAGTTCCAGCGTCTGGTCCGCGCGCAGGCTGGCCCGGAGGGCATCGCGGGTCTCGCGCCAGGCCCCCTGGTTCTCGGGCTCTTCCTGGGTCCAGACCACCGCGGCCTCGGGATACCGGTCGAGTTCGGCGCGCAGCGCCTCCTCGGGAAAGGGGTACAGCTGCTCGAGGCGCACGAGGGCGACGTGCTCGAGACGGCGACTCTCGCGAGCCTCGATGAGCTCGAAATAGACCTTCCCGCTGCAGACGACCACCCGCTGGATGCCCTCCGGCGAACGGTCGTCGCGGATGACTTCCTGGAAGCGGCCGTGGGCCAGTTCCTCGAGCGTCGAGACGGAGAGCTTGTGGCGCAGCAGGCTCTTCGGTGTCATGACGATGAGGGGTTTGCGGTAGGGACGAAGCATCTGACGGCGTAGCATGTGGAACATCTGGGCCGGTGTGCTGGGGACCACGACCTGCATGTTCTCTTCCGCGCAGAGCTGGAGATAGCGCTCCAGGCGCGCCGAGGAATGCTCGGGGCCCTGACCCTCGAAGCCGTGCGGCAGGAACATGACCAGGCCGCTGAGGCGCTGCCACTTGAGTTCACCGGCACTGATGAACTGGTCGATGACGGCCTGGGCACCGTTCGCGAAGTCCCCGTACTGGGCCTCCCAGATGACCAGCGTGTTGGGCTCGGTGCTCGTATAGCCGTACTCGAAAGCCAGCACGGCCTCTTCCGACAGGGTGCTGTCGATGACCTGGAACCAGGCCTGGTTCGTGCGCAGATGCTGCAGCGGCAGGTGCAGTCGTCCCTCGGGCGCCCCACCGCGCGACTGGTCGTGCAGGGCGACATGACGGTGGAAGAAGGTACCGCGGCCGGCATCCTGCCCGCAGAGCCGGACGGGATGTCCCTCGGCGAGGAGCGTCGCATAGGCGAGGTTCTCGGCGAAGCCCCAGTCGATGGGCAACTTGCCTTCGGTCATCTCGACCCGTTGCTGCATGATCCGCTGGATGCGAGGATGCAACTCGAAGGCATCGGGCACCCGTGTGAGCGCCTGCCCGAGCTCGCGGAGCGAGGCCGTGGGGACGCCGGTGGAAGCGGGAGCCTGCCAGGTCTGGCCGATGAACGGTTTCCAGGGGGCTCCGTGGATGGAGATGAAATCGCTCTCGCGTGCCTCCGCGACGGATTCGCCCCGGTCGAGGGCATCGCGGTAGTCGCGCTGCAACTGCCGGACCTCGTCGGCCGTCACGACGCCATCCTGTTCCAGACGGCGGGCATAGGTCGCCAGCACGCCCGGATGGGCATCGATCTGGTGATACATGCCCGGCTGGGTCACGCGGGGTTCATCGGATTCGTTGTGGCCGTAGCGGCGCCAGCAGACGAGGTCGACGAACACATCCCGCTGGAAGGTCATGCGGTAATCGAGGGCCAGTTCGGCAGCCCACACGCAGGCTTCCGGGTCGTCCCCGTTCACATGGAACACGGGGGCATCGATCATCTTGGCGACGTCCGTACAGTAGTGCCCCGTGCGCGCATCGAGCGGGTCGGAGATGCTGAACCCGACCTGGTTGTTGATGACGACGTGGTAGGTCCCACCCGTCTCGAACCCGCGCAGACACGACAGGTTGAGCGTCTCGGCGACGACTCCCTGGCCGGCGAGGGCGGCATCCCCGTGCACGAGCACGGGCAGCACCTGCCGGTGGGCCGAGTCAGCCCGGCGATCCTGGCGAGCGCGGACCGAACCCTCGACGACGGGGTTGATGATCTCGAGATGGGAAGGGTTGAAGGCCAGCGCCAGGTGCACCGAGCCGCCGTCGGTCTGAAGGTCGGACGAAAAGCCCAGGTGGTACTTGACGTCTCCCGACATCTTGGGGTCGATCCGCTTGGTGCCCTCGAACTCCGAGAACAGCGTGCTGCTCTTCTTGCCGTACAGGTTGACGAGGACGTTCAGGCGACCGCGGTGGGCCATGCCGAGCACGATCTCGCGCACGCCCTGCGAACCGGCCCTGTGATAGGCCGCATCGAGCAGCGGGATGAGCGAATCGCCGCCCTCGAGGGAGAAGCGCTTCTGGCCGACGTATCGCTGGTGCAGGTACTTCTCGAGGCCCTCGGCGGCGTTGACCTTGGCGAGGATGCGTTTCCGTTGCTCCGGAGCGAACGTCAACCGCCCGCGTGTCGCCTCGATGCGGGCCTGGAGCCATTCACGTTCCCGGCGCGGGACGTAGGCGTACTCGAATCCGACCGGGCCACAGTAGGTGGCCCGGCACTGCTCCAGGACCTCGCGCAACGTGCCCTCGAAGCCACCATCCTTGACCGGGAGGTCCAGCGTCGCCTCGCTGAGGCCGTGGTAGGCCGGGTCGAGTTCCGGGACGTCCACCGGCTGGCGCAGGTCCAGGGGATTGGTCCGGGCCTTCAGGTGGCCCATCGTCCGGTAGGCCTGGATGAGAGCGGAGATGCCGTGAGCCGTCAGGCCGTCCTGCGCCCGGGCAGCAGGCGCCACGACCTGGGCCGCCCGCGGCGCACGGGCGATGGCGAGCATCTCCTGCTGCACGGGACCGTGCGCGATCTCACCGGTTCCGGGTCCCCCGCCCCAGCTCGCGAAGGTCGCGTGCCACACCGGGTCGACCTGGCCCGGGTCGGCCAGGTATTGCTCGTAGAGGCTTTCCAGGAAGCTGGCGTTTCCCCCGACCAGCCAGCTCGGCTCATTCTGCGTCATCGCAAGCTCCGGCATCATCCAGTGATGATCTCACCCGCGCGGTGCGACGGGGAGATCCCGACATGTTCGGGGCTCATTATGGCATGGGAAGCGCCATCGGGACAGACGCCATCATGGAGAAGGGAGCCTTTCTTAACGCCATCTTTCCGGGATCATAAGAAGGGATCCCAGGTCTCCCCGGGATAACCATGGGGCAATGGTTTGACGATTTTTCGGAGGTTCTCATGCTCGTCCGCCCAGGATTCCAGGCTGCTCGACCCGCTCTGGCTCCCGCGGCCGCTCGGCCGGCCGACGTGCCGGGCTGGGCACGTGGCGCTTCCGAGGCCATCTCGCGGGCGCTCGGCGATCGCCGGGACCAGATCGACTGGGCCCGTTCCACCTTCACCCGTGGACACGCCGAATCGATCGACGTCCAGCTCGTGATGCGCGACGGTTCCAGGCGCGCTCTGGTCGTGACGGATCAGTTCTCCGATGCGCTCCAGGTGATGACCCCGCGAGCCTACAGCTCGCGCGTCGGCCTCTGATCGGCGCCGGAAGCTCCGATGCGCGCAGCCGCCTGGATCGAGGGACTCGCCCGGCAGGTCCGACCGACCCGCGGGGCTGCAACCGCTCTCCCCGTCCCGGCCGAGAAGGCGCGGGCGGCCTGGTCCGTCGCGCGCCAGGCTTCCGTCCCGGACACGCTCGTCCGGTCGGCCACGCGCCGCGGGGATCGGGTCGTGTCCGATGCCACCGCGGACGTGATCCGGCACCTCAGTCAGGGTGACCTGGCGCTCTTGACGCGCCTCAGTGACCCGAAGCGGGTCACGACCATGGACCAGCTTCACCGGAACCTCGAGGAGATCG
>JBIIHZ010000087.1:0-7244 GCA_044235265.1 Candidatus Sericytochromatia bacterium | reverse complement strand
AACCATCGGCCGGCACGAGGCATCTCCGGGAGCGCAGGGCCTGTCTGAAGAGCGGCTTCGAGGCGACGGTTTCCACCCGGGCGTTGATGGGCCGTGGTGACCCTGTTTCAGCGTCCGCGGGATGCCAGCCCCAGTCGAGGGCGGCGATCGCCCCTCCTGGCGCATCGGCGGCGCGCACGATCCGGACCTTCTGACCGGGGGCCACGTTGTGGCGCGGGACGAAGTTCTCGAGACCGGGCAGGTCGAGCAACTGCTGCAACCCGGCCCACTCGAGTGTCTGGGTGAAGCGGCCGCACATGCGGCGTCAGAGGGCCGGGAAACCGGAAAAGCCCGCCCGGGCCTTCGGCTCGTTCGGCAGCAGGCTCGGGGCGGCAGCGGGATTGGCCGCCATCCGGGCCAGCCAGACGAGGGGCCAGCGCCACTGCTCCCAGTCGCGGTCTACCGCTTCGAAGGCGGGCGAGAATCCTCGGTCATCGAGTTCCACGGTGAAGGCGAGCGTTCCCAGCTTCTCGTTGGCCCAGGTCGAGGAGTCCCCGCAGACGCGGTACAGCGTGCGCTCGATGGTCCCTGCCCGGTAGGCGAGGCGGTTTGCGATCGCCCTCCCCAGCGTGCCCAGCAGCACCTCGTCCTTCGTGAAGTGATTGTCGTAACCGGGGGGCCACAGCACGGCCCCGGCGAAGCAGTGCATGTCGACCGACAGCTTGAACGCGTGCGCGGCCATGAAGTTGCGCATCACGAGCGTCTCGGGCTCGGATTCCATGCGTGGACCGTGGTAGTCCTCGTCGATGGAGTGCGGATTGCCACCCTCCCAGCGGGCGTCGTAGTTGCGGTTGAGGTCCACGCCCTCGGTGCCGTCACCATTGTTGCGCGCATTCTTGCGCCACATGTCGGCACCCGCCTGGACGCGTACCCGGCCATCGGGGTTCACGAGCGGGACGATCCAGATCTCGCGCTGCTGGAGCAGTTCGGTGACGACCGGGTCGCGTCCGTAGCCGTCCTCGAGGTGGTGGGCCAGCCGCCACATGACCTCGACCGGGGGCAACTCGCGCGCGTGGACGCCGGAGTAGAACAGCACCTCGGGACGGGTGGCGTAACTGCGGGTTCCGAACTGCAGCGCGAAGATGGGGCGACCCTCGAGCGAGCGGCCCAGCACGTGGAACCGGGCGAGCTGGGGCGATCGCGCCGCCATGGCCCGGAATTCCGCCTCGACCTCGTCGACGCGGTGGTAGCCCGCAGGAAACGGCTTGCCTTGCCCGGGCATGTCCAGGGTGCCCATCGCGCGGCTCACCCCGTAGCCGGCCCTTTCGAGGCGGGTGACCTGGGCCGTCGTGAGGCGGGCCCCGACTTCTCCGTCCCGGGCGTCCTCGAAGAGGTCGAGCCCCAAGGTCACGAGGCGATCGAGGTTCTCGCGGGAGCCGTAGGTGATGCGATGGACGGCCGAAACGTTCCCGGTCCGGGATGCGGAGACGGTGGCGGGGGGACGGCCCGGGAGCGGGATCGCCTGGCAGGCCGTGATCAAGAGGGACAGGCCGGTCAGGGCGAGCAAGTGATGCTTCAAGGGGGGGCTCCCGGATGGGTTTAACAGGAATATAACCTGAATTTTACCATGGTCAGGAGGTATGTGCCGATTCGTGGGGGCAACAGAAAAGGCCTGGACAACTGTCCAGGCCTTTCGAGGCGCGGCCGGAGAGATTCGAACTCCCGACCCTCTGGTTCGTAGCCAGATACTCTATCCAGCTGAGCTACGGCCGCACTCGTGAACTCGCGTCCACGTTTTCCAGGTTATCACGGGTTTGCCATTTCTGGCAAGCTTCCGGAAAACCGGAGCGGAGAGGGGGGGATTCGAACCCCCGATGCCGTTCAACACAGCATACCTTCTTAGCAGGAAGGCGCTTTCAGCCACTCAGCCACCTCTCCAGGTGGGTATCGAGCTTACCATTCCCCCCGAGGTTTCGCAACGTCGCCCCACCGGGGGTGTCTGGTCGCCAGATGAGGCCCGGGTTAAAATGGACCGGCGTTTCCCCGAGAGGAGTCATCCCGTGTCCAAGCCCGTTGCCATCACCGACAGCCAGTTCGCCAGCGAAGTGCTCGAGTCTGACAAGCCCGTCCTCGTCGACTTCTGGGCCACCTGGTGCGGTCCCTGCAAGATGATCGCGCCCGTCCTCGACGAGCTCGCCACGGCCCACGCCGACAAGCTCAAGATCGCCAAGCTCGACGTCGACGCCAACCAGCAGACCGCCCAGCAGTTCGGGGTCATGAGCATCCCGACGCTCATCCTCTTCAAGGGGGGCAAGCCCGTCGACAAGATCGTCGGCTTCAAGGCCAAGCAGGCCCTCGAGGCCCAGTTGCTGCCTCACCTCTAGGCTGTTCTTCCAGGCCCCCCGTCCAGCGACGGGGGGCCTGCTTGCTCCGGGGAGGGGCCCGACGGGGATCATGGACGTCGAGATCCGCTATACGACCGGCAGGACCGCCCGGGCCCGGATACGGGCCGGCGTGCTCCAGATGTCCGTACCGCGCCACTGGCCCGTGGCCGAGAAGGAGCGGGCGATCGCCCGTTTCCGTGCCTGGGGCGTAGAGCAGCGGCACCAGGTGCCCGCGGGGCCCCCACCCGAGTGGCCCGAGGTCGATCCCGTCGCCTTCAAACACTTCGTGCTGGCCCTCAATGCCGAGACCTTGCGGGTGTCCGTCACGGACGTGCGCCTGGGGCAGGCGCGATACACCCGGCTGGCTCAGGCCAACGTCAGGACGGGGGTCCTGACCTTTTCCCGACATGCGGTCCGGGGCATGGAGCCGGGGGCGCTGCGCTACCTGGTCATCCATGAACTTGCTCACCTGCTCGAGGCGAATCATTCGCCCGCGTTCTGGCGCCACGTCGCCCGGTTCGTCCCGGACTACCGGGTCCAGCGCAAACGTGCCCAGGCCCATTTCCAGCAGGTCACCGCGTGGCTGGACACCGAGGATGCCCGTGGGGCCGGGAGGCAGCTCTCGGTTCCGTTCTCACGAGAGTCGGGGGACGACACCACGGTCGTCCCGGTGGTATCGCCCCCCTCGAGGCCTGAATCAGGTCCCGCAGGCCGTCCACGGTCGTGGATGCCGCTGCAGTTGCGCCTGTTCGATCGCTAGTCGCGCGTCTCCGGTTCCGAGGCGGATGGCGTCTGACCCGCCTTCGTGGCCGCTTCCACGAGGGCGCGTGCCGTGGCCTCGTCCACGTATTCGTTCACCGCGAAGCTGCCGTCCGCGTTACGGTACTGCTGGTGCAGGCCCGACTTCAGCTTGAAGGCAAGGATCGCCTCGGCTGTCGCCTCGTCGAAGGTCCCTGACGAGGCGACCGGGTGCCCGGCTTTCGCGAGCAGGTTCTGCAACTGGAGCAGCGTCTCGCGATCCGTGGAGTCCGGGCCGATGGCATTTTGCTGCCGGTAGCCGTCGATCTCTGTCATGAAGATCCGGGCATTCTCGGCCGTGTCGAGAAGGCCGCGTTCCCTGAGGACGCTTCCGAGCTCGCCTTCCGCCCTGGCCGGCTCGGACGCCGCGGGAGCCGCCGGGCGGGGCGTCGAGGTCGGGGTTGCCGGATTGGCCGGGACGGCGCTTCCGGTGCCGGGTAGCTGGAGCTTCGTGCCCGGGAAGAGTCGGTTCGGATCCGCGCCGATCACCCCCCGATTGAGCTCGTAGATCTCGCGCCACCGGTTTGCATCACCCAGTTCGCGCTGGGCGATGCGGGTGAGCGATTCGTCGCGCCCGACGGTGTGGGTCCGGGCGCCGGTCGAAGCCGCTGGCCGGGTGGGACTGACCGGGGTGGCGGGTGCCGCCGGAGCCGGGGACGTTTCCGGTGTCGCGGTCCGGGCAGGGGTGGCCGGCGTGGTAGGAGCTGCCGGGTCCGAGGACGAAGCGGGACTGGCCGGTGCGACGGGAGTCGCCGGAGGGACGGTCCGGGAGGCCGAGTCTGCACGAGATCCGGTCAGCACCCGATCGATGTCGGCCTGGCTCAGGCCGGCCTGGACGAGGGTCTTGCCAGCCTCGGCGAGCTTGTTCTCGAGCGCCTCGGCCTGGGGCCCCTCGAGATCACGCAGGGCCGAGCGGGCCTCGTCGACGAGGGTCGTGTAGGTCTCGAGCAACGTCTGTCGGCTGGCCTGCTGCGCCTCGGGAGTCTTCGCCTCGCGGAGGGCGAGGATCCCCTCGACCAGCCCGGAGAGGCCCCGGTCGATCGAACTGACGGGGCGGGGTGAGGGCGTGTCGGCGCCGGCAGCCTGGGCCTTCTTGACGAGGGCCTGGACCTGGGCGTCGGCGAGGCCCTGCTCCGAGAGGCTGCGGGCAATCTCGGACAGCTGCTCTTCGACGTCCCTCGTGGCATCCGGGTGAGCAAGGCCATAGCGGGTGAGCGTCGTGACTGCGTTCGCCGCAGCGGTCTCGAGAGCCGTCCTCGCGGCGGCCTTCGCCTCGGGAGCAGCTGCTTCCTGGTGGGTCGTCAGCGCTTTTTCGAGCGCATCGAGCGTGGCATTGACCTCTGCCCCCGAGACGTTTCCGGACGCCGGCGCGGGCTTCTGCGCGGGCCGCTCGGGGGTTGCCGGTGCTCCGGGTGTTTCCGGGCGGACCGGACTGCTGGTCCGGGAGTTTGCGTCCTCTTCGTCCGACTCTTCGCCAGGCGATTCCCCGGGGTTTGCTTTCCGGGCGATCTGCTCGTCGAGCCTGGCCTTGGAGCGCAAGACGAGGTCCGCGAGTTCCTTGTCGGTGTAGCCAGCCTCTCCGAGAGCCTTGCCGATGTCCTCCATCTGGGCCTGGATGTTCTCGCGGCTCTCCGGATTGGCGGCTGCAAAGGCGGACAGGGCGATGAGCGTGGCCTCGGCCTCGGCATCGAGTGCTTCGCGGGCCTTGGCTTTTTCTTCAGGCGTGGAGGCCTTGCCGGCAGCGTCGAGGGCCTTCTCGAGGGCATCGAGTCGGTTGTTGACGTCGGCAGCCGTCACCCTGGGCAGGTTGGCGGGGTCGGCAGCGGGGCCGGCCTTGTCGCGAGCCGCCTCGAGCATCGCCTTGGCGGTCTGCTCGTCGACGTACTCGTTGATGGCTGGTTTGCCGCTGGCCAGCTTGTAGGACTGCGTGATGCCGTTCTTCTGCTTGAAGTCGATGACGGCGAGGCTGGTGGCCTCGTCGAAGGTCCCGGAGGGTTCGACGTCGTAGCCGAGTTGCCGCAGGAGTCCCTGGAGTTCCTTCACGTCCTCGGGGCTGCCGGCATCGGGGCCGATCGCGTTCTCGGCATAGGAGTTCACTTCCTTGCGGAAGGCCTCGAGGTTCTCGGGCGTCTGGAGAATGCCGTACCGGTCGGCAGCAAGGTCGTCGCTGGCCGGCAGGTCGCGCACCCCTTCCAGGCGGCCGAGGGCGCCAAGCGCGAGCGCGGGGCGGAGCAGTCCGCCCTGGAACGGCAGGGAGACGACTTCGCCGATGGTCATGTTGGGGAGGCGGCCCAGCACTTCCCCGGCACCCTGGATCGAGCGACGGACGGCTTCGGCCGGGATTTCCCAGGCGCGCCGGATGGGCATGTCCCCGATGTGACGGACTCCCTGACCGATGTTCCGGGCTCCCTCACGGATGACCCGGCCGGCCTCCGAGGCGGCCTGACCTGCGACCCGGAACGGGTAGGTCGCCACCTCGCCGATGGCGGCCGGGATCTCACGGATCTTGAGGTCGCCGATGTTGCGGATCGCGTTCCCGATGCCGCTGCCGACCTCGCCGATTGCCCGGTCCACGGGACGCCCGATGGCCTCGGCTGCTTCCCGGAGGGGGCGGGTGACATAGTTCGTCCGCCGGAACTGACCCGATACGGTCGCCGGGTTCGAGAGCAGGCTCTTGGTGCTGGGACGCAGGGTGTTCGCGAGGGTGGAAACGGCCTCATCGGTGGCCTGGAGGCCCAGGCGTTCGGCGATGAAGGTCCTGGCTTCCGCGAGGGCTACCTTCGAGGACATGCCTGATCCGCGGGCCTGCTTGAAGACCTCGTCCGCCACGTCGAGCACCTTCTGTCCCTCGCTCAGGGGGAAGTCGAGGGCCTTGAAGACGTCTCTGGCACCGTTGGTCAGCTTGACGGGCAGATCGTAGGCAGCCGACAGGCCGCGTACACTCCTGGCTGTTTCGCCGGCGGCGCGGGTGGCGGTTCCGGAGGAGACGCCGGCGGCCTTGAGCAAGAGGGAATTGGAATGCTCGACCAGCCTGGTCATGGACATCATGGTCCGGGTCCCGTTGGCGCCCACGACGGCCACGCGCTGGGCGTTCGCGGCCATCGTGGCGTAGCGGACGGCGCGTGTCACGCCCTTCTCGGTGCCGCTCGCGGCGAGATGGGCCGACTTCTGGAGGATCCGGGCGAACTGCTCGAGCTTGGCGGCCTCGCCCATGGCTCCGACGAGCTTGAGCGCTCCAGCCTTCTCGACGGCGGCCATCGCCTGGGTCGTCAAACGGCTCGACAGTTCCGCGCCCTTGCCGGCCAGTTCGGCTCCCTTGCCGACACGTGCTGCCGTCTTGCCTCCGCCCAGGATCCCTTTGGCAGCCCCCCCGATCTGGGAAGGTCCGATGAACAGGGAGCCGATCTCGACGATGCCGCGGCCGATGGCGAGGCCCGGACGGCCCTCGCTCATCGCTTTCTTGTAGGGGTTCACCATGGCGCTGACGAGCTCGCCAGGGTGGGTGAGCACGTGGCCGATCCCCTTGAGCGTCTGGATGGGGTGCGTGATGGCCGTGAAGATGCCGGAGATCATGTCTCCGATCGCCTGACCGCCACCGACGAACACGTCGCCGACGTGGCCAAACAGGCCCCGGCCTTCCCCGGGTAGCACGGGCGGAAGGTCTCGTCCCGGGAGCGGTTCACGCACCGGGAGAGGCTCGCGTCCGGGAAGCGGTTCCTGCATCAGTTCCGGATCGGGAAGGTTGCCTGGCATCCGGGGATCGGGAAGGGAACCGCCCGGGCGGATGGACGAGATGTTGGACATGGCTCCCTCCTCAGACGCGATGGCGTCTCCCCGTTCTTCCAGGACGGGCGAGTCGATCGTCTCGAAACGATCGCGATCCAGAACCGGCTTTGCCCTGGTTATACCCCCTTCGTCGGGGAGACTGACGCGGCCGGAAGGGGGAGGTGAGGTAAGATTCGTCCAACCTTGCGTTAAGGCCCAGGCGGGTCTCCGGTTCGACGGACCTACGCAGGTTTCCTGGCGAGAAGCGGGTGTCGTCCGTCAGGACGACACCCCCTTCTCGCCTGGGACGTTGCCGTG
>JBIIHZ010000002.1:0-22434 GCA_044235265.1 Candidatus Sericytochromatia bacterium | reverse complement strand
GTCCGGTCGGCCACGCGCCGCGGGGATCGGGTCGTGTCCGATGCCACCGCGGACGTGATCCGGCACCTCAGTCAGGGTGACCTGGCGCTCTTGACGCGCCTCAGTGACCCGAAGCGGGTCACGACCCTGGACCAGCTTCACCGGAACCTCGAGGAGATCGCCTCGACGTTCGCGCGTACCCGGGACACGCGGGGGTTGTTCGCCTCGGTCTATGCCCCCACCACGGCGCGCGTGATGGAGGCCCGAGCCTCCGGGCACATCCGGGACATCCGCCTCTCGGATGCCCTGTCCCTCGATTTCGGCAAGCGTTACCTCGAGAATCTGCACGCCCACCTGCAGGGCCGCCCGGTCTCGGCTCCCTGGGCCCGGTATTACGAGCTGGCGCTCGCGAGCGAGAAGCCCTCGTTCCGGGTTCTGGCCACGGGCATGAACGCGCACCTCACGGTCGACCTGCCGGCGGCCCTCGCCGCCGTCAAGGCTCCGGCGTCCTTCAAGCGGGATTACCTGCAGCTGGGCCGCGCGATGTCCGACGGGACCTCCGCCCTCGTGGCCCGGGTCAAGCAAGATCACGGTCTGGACCTGTCCCGGTTGTTCGAGGGGTATTCGCCGGGCCGCGCCCTGAGCCGGGTCTTCGGCCCGAATGCTCCGACCCGGGCGATCTTTCAGGGCATTCGCAACGAAGCCTGGTGCCAGGGGCATCTTCTTCAGGAGGGCGGCACGGCTGCCGCCTTCGCTCGTCGCCAGACCGTCGCGAGTTTCCGGCTGCGGCAGGGCCTGCTCGAGCTGTCTCCGATTTGACCTGTTTTTAAGGTGATCATCATCGCAGCATGGGCCAGGGTCCATGCCGCGATGCCGATAAGACTCCGGTGTCCGTCAGCCTGTCGTTCAGCCGGGGGCGTCGATGACCACCGTGAACCCGCGACATCCTTCTCGCACGTCCGTCGTGTCACCCGCACGCGAGTCCCTCGTGGACGGACGATCGGGGGATACCTGTGCCTCTGCCAGGGGAGGCGCGGATCGTTACGTCTCGCGCTGGAACACGGCGCCCGGGCAGGGCCACGACGTCGTCGATCCGCGGGCACTCGGCAAGCTGACCCGTCCCGAACTCCAGCAAATCGTCCGTCTGAGTGACTCGGTGTCCGTCCGGACCGTTCCGCAACTGCAAGCCCGTCTCGAGCAGATCGTCGACCTCTTTGCCCGGCGGGGGGACCTGCGCGGCGTGTTTCCGGCCATTTACGCCCCGACCACGGCCCGAGCCTGGGAAGCGAGGCTGGCTGGCCAGGTAGCGGATGGGGCCACCTCGGATGCGCTGGCCCTCGACTTCGGCAAGCGCTTCCTGGACAACCTGCATGCGCATCTGTCGGGAACACCGACCACGCCGGCCTGGTCACGCTACTTCAGCGAGGCGATGGCTGCCGAGGCACCGTCGTTCTCGCTGATCGCCCGGGGCATGAATGCCCACCTCACCGTCGATCTCCCTGCCGCGATCGCCGCCACCGACGTTCCCGCGTCGTTCCACGAAGACTTCGTCGCGCTCGGCGAGGTCATGGCGGCAGGCATCCCGCAGATGGTCGAGAACGTCCGGCGGCATTACGGTCTGGATCTCTCGGACCTGCTGCAGGGCTATGCGCCGGGCCGGTTCCTGAGTGCTCTCTTCGGGGCGAATCTACCTTCCCGTCTCACCTTCCAGGAACTCCGGGAAATCGCCTGGAGCCAGGGTCAGGCTTTGCGCTCGGGCGACCTGGAAGCCGCCCACGGACTCGTCGACAACGAGGCGAGCTACAGGACGCGTGACGCCGTCATCGACCACCTGCCCATGTGAGGTCCTGTCGCGCGTCGTTCAGGGTTGCGAGGCGTCTCGTCTGGGTGTCCCGAACGCGTCCTCTCCCCAGAGCCTCCAGGTGTCCGGTGGCGGCGCTTGCCAGGTCATCGTCTCGCCCGTCACCGGATGCCTCAGGGTCAGCCGCTGGGCGTGCAGGGCCAGTGTCGGCCCCGGCGTCCCGTACAGGACGTCTCCCACGACCGGGTGACCCGCATGGGCCATGTGCACGCGGATCTGGTGGGTTCTCCCCGTCTCGAGCCGGAGCTCCACCAGCGACCGATCCGAGGTCACGACCAGAGGGCGGACGTGCGTGATGGCTTCTCTTCCCTCGGGGTGCACGTGAACGCGACGTTCCGGGGCCTCGAAGGCCGGGTCCCAGCGCAGGGGGGCAGTCAGGGTGCGTTCGCCCTCGCAGGCGCCCTCGACCCAGGCCAGGTACTGTCGCCCGATCCGACGGGCTCGCAGGTCGGCGTTGAGCTGGCGGTGGGCCTCGTCGCTCCGGGCGAACACCAGGAGCCCCGACGTGTCCCGGTCCAGCCGATGGATCACGCCAGGGCCGGCGACGCCGCCCACGCCCGGCCAGTCGGCGATCGCCCCGAGCAGCGCGTTCACGCAGCTCCCCCTCCACCAGCCGGGCGACGGGTGCGTGGCCATCCCGGCTGGTTTGACGACCACGATGAGGTGATCGTCCATGTGCAGGATGGGGAGCGGTAGGGCCTCGGGTCGGGCCGCATGGGGCCGCAGGGGAGGCAGGTCCACCGTGATCGCCTGTCCCCCCCGGACGTATCGGCCGGGTTTTCCCGGCTGCCCATCGACCAGGACGCGCCCCGCCCGGATCCATCCACGCACCTCCACGTGCGAGGGGTGCGCGAGACAGCGCGTCACGTAGGACTCGAGGGACTCGGCAGCAGGTTGGACGGGGACGATGAACGTGCGCACGGTCGAATTCCGGAAGGGCTGGCCACCTCACCATACCGCAAGGCCGCCGGTCGCGCGCCCGGGCCCGGGAGAGCGGTCCCACACGGCGGTGGCTGGGCTACCGGTATTGACATCGAACGAGCGGTTTCGTCAAGATGGACCTGTCTGGTGTCAGGGAAAGCCGGTGGAAATCCGGCACTGTCCCGCAACGGTGAGCGCGTCCGCGCAAGTCCGAATGCCTGCCCGGTCGAGTGTCCACGCTTCTCGAGGCAAGGAGCGAGCACGCGGAGTGCCCTCCTCACCGAGATGGTCGCTTCCGAGTTCGTCTTTGCCCTCTCGACGAGAGGGCTTTTTCTTTGGTCATCCGTCACGGCCTCGTGGCCGGCCTCTCGATCGCGCTCCTGCACGCCCTTCCTGGCGTGGGGGCCGAGGTCGTCTCGCTGCCTCCCGTGGTCGTCCGCGGGCGGATGGTCGCGCCCGTCGCCCACCTCCAGGGAGGAACGCGCCTGGATGCCCGCCAGATCCGGGAATCGGGCGCCGTGGATCTGGCCGGACTGGTTCCCCGGCTGGGGAGCCTCGCCTACCGTCAGTACGGGGTCTTCGGACAGCTCGGCAGCCTCTCGGCACGAGGTGCAGGGTCCGAAGGCGTGCTCGTCCTTCGCGACGGGATCCGCCTGAACAGCCCCGTCCTCGGGAGCGCCGACCTTTCGACCGTCTCGCTCGTCGGGGTCGAGAAGGTCGAGTGGCGGCCCGGGCTCGCCTCGGCGCTCTTCGGCTCGAGTGCGATGGGAGGGGTGCTGTCCCTCATCAGCGGAACCGATCCCGTCTCGCGCATCTCCGTCCAGGGCGGGAGCTTCGGTCTCGGTGGGGTCGACTTGCAGACCGGTGGCAGGTGGGGGGACGACACCACCGGGCGGCTGGCTTACCGACGGATGACCTCTCAGGGCAACCATGGCTACCGGTACCGGGACACCGATCGCCTGCGGTCCAACGCGGATGCGTCCGATCAGGAACTGTCCCTGTCTGCCATCCGCACGTGGGAGGCAGGTCGCCTCGAAACATCCCTGGGCGGGGTCTGGCTGGAGCGGGGTGTACCTGGCCCGATCTATCAGGTCTCGTCCACGGCCCGGCAAGAGGATGTGGACGTCTGGGGGCGTCTGGCGTGGCAACAGGTCTGGGACGGCGGGCTCGAGCAGCGCGTCGCCGCCTCGTGGAGAGCCGCCTCGCTTCACTTTCGAGACCCCGCTTCAAGCTTGCTCCGGGACCAGCGCGTCGCGGTCGACGTCCAGGACGTCCAGGCCGAATGGGGCCCGGAAGACGCCTTTCACGCGTGGCGTCTGGGGCTCGGCGTCACCCGCGAGGTGGCGCGTGAGGGCGTCGCCGGTTCACCGTCGAGGCAGGCCTGGAGCCTCGTCGCCCGTGACCGGTTCGAGCCCCTGTCCGGCCTGGCGCTCGAACTCGACGGGCGCCTCCAGGCGATCGCCGCTCAGGGCGGGCTGGCCGGTGGACTTGCGCCATGTCCACGCGCAGCCGTCACGTGGACACCCCGGCCCGACCTCGCGCTGCGTTCCCAGGTGGGCCGTGCGTTCAGAAATCCCACCTTCAACGACCTGTTCTGGCCGACGACCCCGGACTCGGCGGGCAATCCGGCGCTCCGCCCGGAGACCGCAGACGGCGTGGATCTCGGGTTCGACTGGGCGCCGTTCCGCGAGGCGCGCCTCTCGTGCACCCTCGCCTGGCAGGCCGGGCATGACACCATCGCCTGGCAACCGGGGGCAGGGGGGCGGTGGTCGCCCGTCAACCTCGGCGAGACGCGCACCTGGACGGTCGAGACGCGTGCCGAGGTCCCCCTCGGAGACTGGCTCGCGCTGAGTGCTTCGGGCACCTGGCTCGATCCGCGCGATGCGGGCACGACGGGGGCCACTGCCGGCAAGGTGCTGCCATTCCGCCCCGGCCTCCAGGGCCGGCTGGCCCTGCGTGTCCCTGCCCGGGGCCCCTCGTTCGTGGAACTCTCCGAGGACTGGGTCGGCGCGCGCTTCTCCACCGCCCAGAACACCGAGGAGATGCCGCCCGTCGCGCTGACCGGCCTGGTGGCCGGGCTGGACCTGGGGGCGCATGACCGGATGTTTGCCCGCGTGGACAACCTGTTCGATCAAGCTTTCGCCTGGCAGCCTTACTACCCCATGCCCGGTCGGCTGCTCCGCATCGGCTGGGACCGCACGTTTTGACTTCCCCTGTTCCCGTCTCGAAAGGATCTGGACCCTTGAAACGCCCATCGCCACGCTACCTGCCGCTCGCGGCCCTCGCTCTGCTAGGTATCCCCACGGCCTGCGTCGACGTGCGAACGGGGGAGACGGTAAATCCTTTCATCCCGCGGCCCGTGATGACGACTCCCAGCCCGTTGTCTTCGGCTTCGCTCGATCCTTCCGCGTCGCCCACGCCCTCCGCCGGGCCCCTGGCGAAGCAGCTATACGTGTTCAACGGAGTGGCCAATTCCATCGATCGGATCGATACGGCCACCCGCCGGTTGACGGCCACCGGGATCGGCACGGGAGTTTTCCCCAACCAGCTGGTGACGGATGGTGTAGCGTCCCTCCTGGTCGTCTCGGGGCCCAGCGAGGTTCTCTCCCTCGACCTGCAAGGAGGGAAAGCGGTCTCGACGCTCCGGCTGCCCGAGAACTGGTGGCCCCAGTGGCTGGCACCGTACAAGCCTGGACAAGGGGTCATCGTCGGGAGCCAGTTCGGTTACCCGTCCGAACTGGCGTGGCTGGACTTGAGCAAGGGCCAGGTGGAGGCCACGGCGAGCGTCCCGCAGGGCAATGCCTACCAGATCGCCTGCTCGAGCGGGAAGGTCTACGTGCCGGCCACCGACTGGGACTACTCGGCCAATCCTCCCACCTTCTCGGGGGTCCATGTCTACGACGTCGCTACCCGGACTCGCCTCTCGACCATTCCGCTGACGGCCGTGTCCAAGCCCAATGCCACCGCCACGGCTCCGGACGGCAAGGTCTGGGTGGCCGGCGAGACGGATGTTTACCGTATCGACCCTGCGAGCGATACCGTCGTGAATCAGCTGCCGGTCGGGGAGCGCGTCGCGGCCTTCGCGTTCGAGGCACCCAACGGTTACGCCGTCCTCCAGGGCGGAGGCCTCGTCAGCTTCAAGATGGATGGCTCCGCGATGCTGCGGGGGGCCGGCAACAAGATGCCGGGGGGGGACTTCGCTCTTGTCCTGGTGGACGGGAAGGTATGGTCGTGTGACTTCGGTCGCGACCGTATCCTCGTCACCGACCCGGTCACGGGGCTGCAGGTCGGGGACCCGATCCCCGCAGGGGACGGGCCGCAGGGTCTGCTGGTGCAGGCGCCCTGATGCCGGCATCCCGGTCGTTCCGACTTCTGGTGGCTGCGGGGGCGATCGCCCTCGTGGCCTGCCAGCGCGCCACACCGCGCTCGGATGCCTCGAATCCTCACCGGGCCGAGGTCATCCGGACCCTCACGCACGACACGGACCTGTCTGCAGGTGCCTCGAGTTCGCTCGATCTCGAGGCCCTGGGGCGCGCCGCTCAGGCCACGCCCTGACGGCTTCAGAGGTCCTTGCAGGGGCCGAAGGTGCGCCGGTGCTCGGGCGTGAGGCCATGCTCGCGCAACGCGGCCAGGTGCTCGGCCGTCGGATACCCCTTGTGGCGGTCGAATCCGTAGGCCGGGAACCGCGCGTGCAGGGCCTCGAGGAGGCGATCGCGGTGGACCTTCGCGAGGATGCTCCCGGCCGCGATGCTCCAGGAACGTGAATCGCCCTTGACCAGGGGGGTCTGCGGTCCATCGTATCCCTTGATCCGCCGGTTGCCGTCCACCAGCACGTGCGCGACGGGTCTTCCCAGGCGAGCTTCCATGTCGGCGATCGCCCGCCGCATGGCGAGGAACGTCGCGTTCAGGATGTTGACCTCGTCGATCTCGGCAGCTGATGCCTCGCCGATCCCCCAGGCCACCGCGTGGGTCCGGATCAGGTCGAAGTGGCGTTCGCGTTTCTCTTGCGTGAGGGCCTTGCTGTCGTCGAGGCCCGCGAGCCATGTCCGGACGGCCTCGTGCCCCGGTTCACCGGGAGCGGGCCACACCACGGCCCCTGCCACCACGGGCCCGACCAGCGGGCCCCGGCCGGCTTCGTCGACCCCGGCCACGGGGGCGACCCCTTGACCGGCCAGGGCGCGCTCTTCCAGGACCAGGCCATCGGGCACGCTCGAGACGATGCTTCTGCGCATGCGGCACCTCCACGCTCTCCCGTGTACCCGGGGGGGGTGGCGTGATAGACTTCGAACGTTCGTCCAGATCGACCAGAACGGGTGTGACTTTCTGATGGTGCATGCGCTTCCGGAGGCTTCCTCCCTCGTACAGGAGTTCGCCTCCGGGCAGCCGTTCCCGCTCGACACCTTCCAGATCGAGGCCATGGAGGCGCTCGTAGCCGGCGAATCCGTCCTCGTCGCGGCGCCCACGGGTTCCGGCAAGACCCTCGTCGCGGAGTTTGCCGTCTTTCTGGCCCTGAAGGCCGGCCGTCGCTGCATCTACACGACTCCCCTCAAGGCCCTCTCGAACCAGAAGTACCGCGACCTGCACGAGGCCCTGCCAGGCAAGGTGGGCCTGGTCACGGGCGATGTCGTGATCGCCCCCGAGGCGCCCATCCTGATCATGACGACGGAGATCCTCCGTAACCAGCTCCAGATGGATCCCGAGCAGGTCGCCGACGTCGCCCACGTCATCCTCGACGAGGCCCACTATCTGGGATCCGAGGGCCGCGGGACCGTGTGGGAAGAGACGATCGTCTTCCTGGGCCAGGATACGGCTGTCACGGCCCTCTCGGCCACGATCCCGAACGCCGATGAGCTGGCTACCTGGGTCAGCGCCGTCCACCGCCCGATGCGGGTCGTGTCTCATGCCGAACGCCCGGTCCCGCTGCGCCCCTGGGTCGCGGCCCCGGCGCTCAAGCAACTTTTCGGCCCCGGGAACCGGCTCGCAGTCAAGCGATTCGGCAATGCCGATGGCTGGGTCGAGCCGCCTCCCGCGCTCGAGGTCGTGCGCGAGCTCAAGAACCGTGACATGCTGCCCGGGATCGTGTTCGTGTTCTCTCGCCTGGGTTGCGAGGACGAGGCTCGCAAGCTGTTGCAGAGCGATCTGGAGCTCACCACGCCCGAAGAGCGTGAGCGTATCCAGGCCATGATCGACGAGGCCATCCGCCAGACGCCGGGCATGCTCGAGTCCGCGGCCACGCGTGCCTGGCTGCAGCGCCTCCCCGAGGGCGTCGCTCCCCACCATGCCGGCCTCTTGCCCCCGCTCAAGTTCCTGATCGAGCGCTGTTTCCAGCAAGCGCTCATCAAGGTGGTGTTTGCCACCGAGACGCTCGCCGCCGGGATCAACATGCCGGCCCGCACCGTCGTCCTGACGAGCCTTTTCAAGCGCACGGACAATGGGCACCGCCTGGTCACCGTCGCCGAGTTCCAGCAGATGATGGGGCGCGCGGGGCGCCGTGGCATGGACGAGGTGGGTCACGGGATCGTGATCTGTTCCCATCGCTTCGGTCCCGAGGAGGTCGCGCGCCTCTTCACGAACGCTTCCGAGCCCCTGCGCAGCCGCTTCGCGCTGAACTTCAACATGGTCGCGAACCTCACGAATCGCTACGAGCCGGCTCAGGCGCGCCGCATCGTCGAGCAGAGCTTCGCCCAGTTCCAGAGTTCGGGCATCATCGCCGGGCTCTCGCACCAGAAGATCGAAGCCGAGAAGGCTCTGGTGAAGCTCGATCCGCTCTGCCCCGTGGTGCCCGGTCAGTCGCGTCCGGTGCTGCTCGAGGGCATGCGGGTCCAGCGGGCGGTCCGGGAAAGCCTCCGCAAGCGCCTCACGGCTCTCGAGACCGATCGCCAGTACATCCCGCCCCAGGCGGCCGTCAGGGAACTCGCCCGGGCGCCCCGGGGCGCCTGGTTGCTGGTCCATGCGCCCGCCGTCGGCCATCCGACGCCGGCCATCCTGCTCGAGAGCCAGAAGGTCAAGAGCGGGGATGTCCAGTTCACCGTCGTCATGGTTCCCCCGGCCCACGGCAAGCCCGTCATGATGCGACTCGGTTCGCGCCACCTGGTGCAGCGCATCGAGGACGTGGCTCCCGTCTCGCTTGCGGGAGTCAAGTGGCTGGGCGAGATCGACCGGACCAGTTTCCTCCAGGAGCGCCCCCTGCCCGCAGCCCAGGTGCCCTGGGCGGCCTGGATCCAGGCGGCCGGTCTCGACCAGCTCGACGGCCTCGACGTGCAAACCGTTCCCCCGGAAATCCGCAAGGCCCGCGAGAAGCTGCAGGACGTGTCCCGCGTCCTCGCCGACTATCCCTGTCAGCGCTGCAAGGAACGCAAGCCCTGCCAGGAGCGGGTTCGCGAGCGCGTGGCTCTCGAGGAAGAAGTTTCGAGCGCCCAGGCTCAGATCGAGCAGGTCGGTGCGCGTCACTGGCGCGCCTTCGTCCGGCTGGTCAAGTTCCTCGAGGAGTTCGACTACCTGCGCGGCCGTGAACTGCTGGCCCGCGGTCAGGCCCTGGCCCACGTCCGGACCTCGAACGAGCTGGTGGTCGCCGAGGCCCTCGCGAGCGATACCATCGGGGATCTGTCGCCCGTGCAACTCGCGACCTTCTCGAGTTCGCTGATGGCCGAGCCCGTCCGCGGCCGCCAGGCCTTCTCGCCGATGCCCCTCGATCCCGAGGTCGGGCGCCGGATCGATCGCCTCGCCCGCGAGGCCAAACGCATCTCGCGCGCCCTCATGCAGCGCGACCTCGATCTGCCCGTCTACGTCGTCGACAACTACGCGGGCCTGGTCCAGGCCTGGGCCGAGGGGGCCGCCTGGGGACAGATCATCGAGCGATCCGGGATCGAGGAGGGCCTGCTGGTCCGGCATATCCGCCAGGTGATCGATCTCATCGAGCAGTTTCGCGAGGTGCCCGGGATGCCGGAATCTTTCCGGGAACGCGCCCGCGAGGCGGCGTTTTTGCTCGACCGCGACCTCGTCAAAGAAGTCTTCTAGGGGGACGGTCCGGGCGGGGCGCTCTGCGGCTTCCGTCCTCGGCCGCGTGCCTCGCGTACCTCCGGGTACGCTTCGGCCCGCGGCCTGCGGGCGCGCTCGCAGATCGCCTCCGCCGGGACCGTCCCCTCCGGTTTCCGCACATCTGCGCTCCGGGACCTGGCGGTCCCGTTCGCTTCCTCACGCAAGATGATCAGCAGAACAGCGCGACCACCCCTGCATTTCCAGGTGGTATCATCACTCCTTGAACGTGCCTTCACGGGATTTTTACCAAAATCACGCAAGTCGGGACCCGAGATCGGTCAAATACTGGTAACGGCACGCTAACCACCCGGAGGTTCTGATGTCCACCCTTCGCAAGCAACTCGCGATCCTGGTCCTGGGAGCGGCGCTCACGCTCGGCACCTCGGCCTGCAACAACTCGGGTTCGGGCATCGTCGACCCCAACGATCCGAACTACAACCCCGGCGGTGGTGGCGGCACGACCGATCCCTACAACCCCGGCGGTGGCGGCGGATACAACCCCGCTCCGAGTCCTGGCGGAGGCGGCATCTTCAACCCCGGTGGGGGTGGCAGTCAGTTGCCCGTCCAGATCAACGCCTCCGTCACCGAGAAGAAGACCTCCGGCATCCTCTTCTGGAAGAAGCTGAGCCAGGTCACGGTCCAGCTCCAGAACCCCTCGACCCAGAACGTCTCGGGCCGGGTGACCGTCACCTTCACCAAGAAGGGCTCGCAGGTCGAGACCCAGGACCAGCCCTTCACGCTCGCCGGCGGACAGTCCACGACGCTCACCATCAAGCCGACCAAGAGTTCCGACGATGCCGTGGCCACGGCCCAGTCGGATACGCCTGGCACCGGATCCGGGGGCTTCCCGGGCGGTGGCGGCTCGTATCCGGGTGGCGGATACGGCGGCGGGACGGGCTACGGGGGCGGCACCGGTTTCGGCAGCGGCACCGGGTATGGCAGTTATCCCAGCGTGACCCGCTGAGGTCAGACCTCGAGAGCCCCGGAGAGATCCTCCGGGGCTCGTTTCTTGTTCAAAACCCCCATCGTTGCTAGCATGCAGGTACAGGACCCCTGCAGGAGCCCTTCTTGACCGCCTTCGCGCAATCGACACCTGGCAAGTTGCTCACCGCCCTCGGTCAGTTCACCCGCTTTGCCGGTGAATTGACCGTCCTGGCGGTCCGGCCGCCGTTCTACCTGGCTCAGGCCCGAGATGCGTTCCAGGCCGTGGCCTTCCAGTGTCTCGTGCCCGTCCTGTCGATCATGACGGCCGTCGGCATGATCAGTGCGCTCCAGGGCCTTTCCGTCATGCGCATCTTCGGGGCCGAGCACGTGCTGAGCAGCCTGCTGGCCGAATCGATCCTCAGGGAACTCGCTCCCACCCTGTCGTGCATCATGATCGCGGCCCAGGCGGGGACGGCGATCGCCGGGGAAATCGGTACGATGCGCGTCAAGGAAGAGATCGACGCCCTGTCCGTCATGGCTGTCCCCCCCAAGAAGTTCGTGGTCGTCCCTCGCCTGGTGGCGCTCGTCCTCGCCTGCCCGGCCATCGCTCTGTTCGGTTCCGTGGCCGGGATGCTCGGCGGCTTTCTCGTGGCCGTCCTGCTCAAGGGCGTGACCCGGGGCGTGTTCGTGGCCAACCTGCTCGATTTCGTTCGGATGAGCGTCCTGATGGGGGGCATCGTCAAGAGCGTCGTCTTCGGTTTGCTCATCGGCCTCATCGCCACCTTCTACGGCTACCACGTGACGGGCGGAGCCCAGGGCGTCGGTCAGGCCGCCAACCGGACGGTCGTCCATTCGATCCTGGCGATCGCCATCTTCAACTACTTCATCACGTCCCTGTGGGTGAGGATCTTCGGATGAGCCTTTCGCCCGTGCTCCGCTTCCTGAACGTCGTGGCCGCCATCGGCCGCTGGGTACGTTTCAGCCTCACCATCGTCGCCACGGGGTTCTCGCGTCTCCCGGATCCGCGCCTCGTCCTGCAGCAGATGATCAAGATCGGCCTCGAGAGCTTTCCCGTGATCATGGCCATCTGTGCGTTCGTCGGCTCCAACGTGGTCCTCGTCGGCTACTTCGTGTTCAAGCGTTTCGGGGGCCAGGACATGGTGGGAGCCTACTCGGGCCTGATGTGCCTCCGGGAGTTCGCGCCGATCATCGTGGGCGCGATGATGGCCGCCAAGCCCGGGACCGACATGACGGCCACCATCGCGACCATGCGCATCAAGGAGCAGATCGATGCGCTGGAGGTCATGGCCGTCAATCCGTTCTGGTACCTGATGCTGCCTCGCTTCGTCGCATTCGTGCTCGTGGCCCCGGCCCTCATCGTCTTCGCTGCCGTGACGGCGATCGTCTCGGGGTATCTCGTGGCCGTGTTCCAGCTCGGCGTCAACGGCGGGACGTTCGTCGCGGATGTCACGCGTTACCTCGAATACAGCGACTTGCTGGCCGCCATGGTCAAAGGCTGCTCCTTCGCCATCCTGACGTGCCTGGTGGCGTGTTTCTTCGGTTACCACTCGGCCCCCGGGCCCAGCGGGGTGAGCCAGGCGATCAACCGGACCGTCGTCGTGATCGCCACGCTCATCGTCGTCATCAACTACTTCATGTCGGAGGTCCTGTTTGGCTGACCAGGCATCATCCGCCACCCCGCTCGTCCGGGGTGGTGCGTCCCCGGACGATACCATCGTCTCGTTCCGGAACGTGGTCAAGAGCTTCGGTCGTCAGACCGTCCTCGACGACGTGACCCTCGACATCCCCCGCGGCCAGACGACCGTCATCATCGGTCCGTCGGGCACGGGCAAGAGCGTCTTCATCAAGCTCCTGGTGGGCCTGCTGCGGCCGGAACGGGGCCAGATCCTGGTCGGGGGAGAGGACATCACGCGGATGCGGGAGCGTCAGCTCTACGAGGTCCGCAAGAAGTTCGGCATGCTCTTCCAGGATGGCGCCCTCTTCGACAGCATGAACGTCGCGGATAACGTCTCCTTTCCCCTCCGTCAGCACACCCGCAAGACCGAGACCGAGATCCGCCGCATCGTGGCCGCGAAGCTGGCCCAGGTCGGTCTACCCAACGTCGAGCACAAGTTTCCGTCCGAGCTGTCGGGCGGCATGCGCAAGCGCGTGGGCATCGCCCGGGCCCTGGCCCTCGAACCCGAGATCGTGCTCTTCGACGAGCCCAACTCGGGCCTCGATCCGGTCATGTCCGACGCCATCGACAAGCTCATCCTGCGCATGCAGCGCGAGCTCGGCCTGACGTTCATCGTCATCTCTCACGACATCCCGGGGACTTTCCAGATCGCGGACCGCATCGCCATGCTCTACAAGAGCAAGCTCATCGCGGCGGGGCCCCGCACCGAACTTCAGCACACCGATAACCCCATCCTCCGCCAGTTCTTCGATCGTAGCGCGGACGGCCCCATCCAGGTCGTCTAGAGGGAATCACCATGGAACGCAAGTGGATCAACGACCTCGCCCTCGGGGGCTTCCTGCTCGGAGCTCTCGGACTCTTCGCCTACATGGCGATCGCCGTGGGAGGCCTCAAGGTGGGCGACGCGGTCCTCGTGAAGGCCCGTTTTGCCAATGCCGCCGGGCTCGTCAAGCAGGGCGCCGTCATGATCGCGGGCGTCCAGGTGGGCTCGGTCGACGCCCTCTCGGTCGACCATGACCGGGCGGTCGTCACGCTGCGCCTCCGGACCGATGCCAGCGTCCGGAAGGACGTCAAGGCGGCGATCCGCATGAAGAGCCTCCTCGGCGAGAAATACGTCGAGTTGCTCCCGCAGTCCACCACGGCACCGATGATCCGGTCCGGCGACCTCATCCAGGACACGACCGTGCCCGTCGAGGTCGACGAGGTCATGAAGCAGATCGGTCCCGTGCTCAAGGAGGTCGATCCGCACGAGGTCGCGGGCATCGTCCACGCGGTGGCGACCGTCCTCACCACCCGGGCCGATGCCCTGGGGCATGCCATCGAGGCCGGCGATCGGGCCGTCACCCGGGTCGACCGGATGCTTGAGAGCCAGGAGACCAACATCGGTCGCTCGCTGAAGGGGCTGGCTGGTTCGAGCGAGCACCTGCCCACCCTCATGGCGCGTCTCGATCGCATGTCGGCGCAGCTCGAGCCCCTGACGCGCAGTCTCGAGACCCGCGGTCCCTCGCTCGTCGGCCGGCTCGATCGTCTGGCCGCGGGAACCGAACCCGTCGTCGCTGCGCTCGAGAAGCGTGGTCCGGGCCTCATCACCCACCTGGACTCGACACTTCAGGCCCTCGATCCCTCGCTCGACCGGTTGCCCGGCACCCTGGACGCCCTCGATCCCTCGCTCCGTCGACTCCCCGGAACCCTCGATTCCCTCGACCCGACGCTCAAGCGGCTGCCCGCGACCCTTTCGAGCCTCGAGAAGCTCGTCGGGCGCCTCGAGAAGACTCTCGACCGGGTCGATCCCGTGCTCGAGCAGACGCGGGGACGGGAAGTCTTCGAGACCGACGGATCGCTCAAGGTCAAGGCTCGACTTTTCTAGCCGATCCCTCGCCGGGCGGCGTGGTTGCTGTTAAAATGATGTATGTCATCTGTCAGCTCTCTCGCCGCTCGCCCGGAGGCCCCGATGCCCGGTCTGTCATCTTTGCCGTCCGATGAACACAAGGCCCGCGTGCCCGTGGAATCGGTTCACCTCGGCGCCCTTCTCCGGGCCCGCAAGCTCATCCGGGAAGACCAGCTCGACCGGGCGATCGCCATGCAGGCCGAGCATCCCTATCTCCGCATCGGAGAGATCCTGCTCGGCCTCGAGTTCATCACGTTCAACCAGCTTCGCTCGACCCTCGAGGACCAGTATCGCGATGTCCGCCTGGGTAAGGCGCTGCTGCGCCTGAACCTGGTCACGGTGCCCCAGATCGAGGCCGCGCTGCAGGCCCAGGAAGAGTCGGGTGAACGCCTGGGCCCCCTGCTGATCCAGCTCGGTCACTGCAGCGAGGCCGAGGTGTACCGGGCCCTCGCCGCTCAGGAACGTGCCTGAAACGCCGGGCGAGAACCCTCCGCTTCTCTAGCGTAACCATCCAGCCGCCACGAGTCCCGCGACCAGGACGATGAGCCAACCGAGGGCCCGTCGTTCGCGAGCTTGGCTCCTCCTCTCGGCGAGGGCCAGCCACGTCCGGGCCAGTTCCTCGCGGTCGGGCCAGTTTTCCAGGGCGCGCGCCATCCGGGCCGTGGCGAGGTCACGACACCCTTCCCGCCACGATGCCAGCATCCGCTGCCGCGAATGCCCCTCGCGGATGGCCTGCAGGGTGGCCAGCCCTGCCTCGCGCTCTTGCCATCGGGTTTCCTGGAGGCCCTGCCACATGGCCTGCTCGAAGCCATCCCCGCACCAGGCGGAGACGAGTGCGAGCGAGGCCCAGCGTTCGTGACCGGCCCGGACTTCCTCATGCATCGGGGCCACCTCTGCCCAGGACGGTGATCCCACCCCCCAGGATCAGCGCCACCCACGACCAGGGATGTGGCCAGGTCCAGGTCCCGGCAACGGCCATCGAGGCGGCGGACAGGGCCAGGATGCATTCGAGCCTCCGTGCCCGTCGGGTGATCTCCGTTCTCTGCCGGGTGAGCTCGCTCAGGCTTCTCAGCGCGTTCGCTCGCGCCTCTCGGCTCGTCTGAGCGTGTCCGAGCACGCGTGACAGCATCCGTCCTTCCTGGCTCATCAACCGGGTGCCTGCTTGCGCGAAGGCGACCTCGTCCGGGTGTCCGACCTGCCGGAGCGCGCGGGCCGCCTCCAGGAACCCGGCCAGCGTCCCTCTGGCCTCGGCTCGAGCCCGGTCCAGCATCTCCGTGAAGGGTACGCCACGCTCGAGCGCTTCCGCGAGCGTCCGGGCCAGTCCGGGAAGTTGCCGGCGTTCCTCTTCGTCCCTCACCATCCGTCGCCAGCTCAAGCCGGGGAGGATCAGGCTCGCGAACCGGATCACCCGGCTCGGGTCGAGGAGTTCGGCCAGGCAGGCCGCACCGAGCGCCAGGAGGAGCCTCTTGCCCGCGACGGTGAGACTGGCGCCCCGGAGGCTCGCCTCGCGCCGCTTTCGACGTCGTTCGAGTACGCGTTCGCTGCTCCAGGGGAGGGCCGAGGTCGGGCCGGCCCCGAGAGCCGGTGGCGCCGGCTCGCCGGGCGCCAGCAACCACACGAAACCGGCCGTCAGGCCGCCGCTCACGAGGGGCATCCAGATCTCCACGGCCCGTCACCTCCCGTTCCCCATCCTGGCGCCCCGGCCTTGCGCGCCCTTTCGTGTCCCGTTGCGCCCGCCTTGCATGCGAGCGGCATGTTCCCGAAAGGGCCCCGACACGCGGCGGCAACCTCCCGGAGCGAGCCTGCTGCCATCGGGAGGACGGATGGCATGGGACGACTCGACGGGACCTGGATGGTGCTGATGGCCTGCGCGCTCGTCGCCTGCGGCCCCCCCCCTCGGCCTGCTCCGGACATGTCCGCGCCGTTGCTTTCACCATCCGGGATGGCTCAGCCCCCGCTGTCGCTCGATCGCGATCATCTGGAGACGCCCGCGGTCAAGGACATCGATGAGTCGGCCGCCCTCGAGTGGCGACTCTCCTGGGTGCCGCACGAAGAGCCTCTCGCCGCTCCCGAGGGCCTCGACCGCTCGTCCGACGGGTCGTGGGCGATCGCCGAACCCGTCGCGCTCCGGGTCCGGTTACGCCGACCCGATGGGACCTGGCGGGTGCTCGCCACCGGCGGCCCCGGTCGCCAGGATGGCGCGCCCGGGATCTCCCGCTGGATGGGGCCCCGCGCCATCCGCTGGTCCCCTGCCGGCAAGTGGCTGGTGGCCGATTTCGACCACCTGAGGTGGCTCTCGATGGAGGGAACCAGCGAGACGTGGTCCCTGCGTCGCCCCGATGGTCGGCCTTACCTGCCCGTCGAGATCCTCGGGTTGACCCCGCTCGAGAGCGGCGCCTGGGCCATCACGACTCCGTCCGGGGTCGACCGGGTGGAGGCCTCCGGTCTCGTGCGCCCCCTCGCCGGCCAGGAGACCACCGGCTTTCGAGATGGACCGGGCGGACAGGCCCTGTTTCGCCTGCCCAGGCAACCGACCACCCTGGGCGGGGGTCGGATCCTGGTTCCGGACCAGGGGAACCTGGTGCTCAGGGAGATCTCTCCGGATGGTCGGGTCACGACATGGGCAGGATCGGGCCTGCCCGGGCTGGTCGACGACTTGCGCCTCAGGGCCCGATTCGGGTATCCCCTCGCCGTCGATCGTGCTGCGGACGGTCGCGTGGCGATCGCCGACACGTACAACCACGCCATCCGGGTCATCGAGCTCGATGGCCGGGTCCGGACGCTGCTCGACGAGGGGCTTCCCACCCAGGTGCGCTGGGACCCGGCGGGTCGTCTCTGGTTGCTCGACGGACGCGAGGGACGTCTCGGCTGGCTCGAACCGTTCCGGGGGGGCGCATGAACCCGACTCACATTCCTGCCCTGTCCCTCGCCTGTCTGCTCGTCTTCACCGGGTGTGCGCGTTCCGGCCCCGCGCAGGTGCCCGTTTCACGACGAACCGATCAGGGCTCCCTGCCAGGCGTCAGCGCCGAGGCCGGGGCCGTGTCGCTCCCCGCCCCGCTCCCAGTGATCCCCGTTTCGCCCCCCGGTACGCTTCCATCGCCCGTCCCGGTCGGGCGCCTCATGGGGACCGGCCTCCCCGGTTTCTCGGGTGATGGCGGCCCTGCCTGGCTGGCAGCCCTGTCCCGTCCTGCAGGCGTCACGCTCAGGCGCGGGGAGATCCTCGTGTCCGATCCGGGGAACCACCGGATCCGGCGCATCGATGCCGATGGTCTCGCCTCGACATGGCTCGGCCCCGATCCGGCCATCGATCCCCCCCTCACGGCGCCCACGCGCCTCGTGGCCGATGACCTGACGGGCCTCGTGTTCTTCTCGGAACCGGCCACGGGCCTCGTGCGGTGTGTCGATATCGAGGGGCGCGTCGTCACCGTGCTCGGGGGGGGCAGCCTGGAGGCCCGGGACACGGGCCCCGGCGTCAGCGGCCGTGACATCCGGCTGCAAGTCCCTGCCGGTCTGACCCTCGATCCGTCGGGACGCCTGCTCGTCACGGATGCGGCAGCGAACGTCGTCTGGCAGGTCGACCTGGAGACGGGCTGGATGGCACGCGCGGTGGCCGGAACGGGGCAGGCGGGTGGGCTGGGGGACGGCGGACCGGCACGCCTGGCCCAGCTCGACGGCCCCGTCGACGTCCAGATGTCGAGCGAGGGGGCGATCTGGGTGGTCGAGGAGTCGGGCCATCGTGTCAGACGCATCCGGCCGGATGGCGTCATCGAGCGGGTGGCAGGGACCGGGCTACCGGGGCGGGACCCGGACGGCCTGCAGGCCCTGCGGTCCCGGCTGAACGGGCCGACCTCCGTCTTGCCCGGTCCCGATGGCTCGGCGCTCGTCGCGGACCGTGGAAACGCCCGCCTCGTCCGGATTTCTCCCGAGGGCGACCTGTCGACCATGCCCACCGAGATTTCCGAGCCGGCCATCCTGGCGAAGGGGACCGACCCTGAGGTCCTCGCCGTGGATCCGTCCCGGCACGAGCTTCACGTGCTCAGGCCGGAATTGCAAGGTCCTTGAACAGGAGGTTACCGCCCGAGCGAGTCAGGCTTGATCCGCACCTTGAGCGCCACTCCGAGCTGGATGCGTAGCCCATCGGTGCTGCGGAGTGTCACCTTGCGGGTCTGCCCATCACCCGCGCGGATGCGGACCCCGAGGGTTTTTGCCGTGCTCAGGGCCGGAATCTCGTCCCGGACCAGTTCCAGGACCGAGGCCGTCTCGGGTCCGTCACCGAGTTCGAGGCGCTTGACCAGGGCTGCGGTGTCCCGGTACGGGTTTGCCTGGCTGCTGATGAGCAGGTCCACAGACAGGGGGATCTTGAGCCCGTTCTCGACGCGCGGTAGCAGGGCTACCCGCTCCACCACGCCTTGCTCGAGCTGCTTGCGGGTCCCGGCATCGAGGCCGATCGGTCTCGCGTCCAGTTCCTGGGTTCGTTGCCCCTTCACGATGACGCTGAGCGGCACGGCGGCGAGCACGCTGCCACCGATCCGGTCCCGGGACGAGAGCGTGACCGGTGTCTCCCCCGTATCGATGCGCACCTGGCCCCGCACGCTCAGCTGCCTCGCTCCCGCCCGGATGAGGTCGACGAGGTTCGAGTTCGATTCCGTCAGCTCGATGCTCGTATCCCGTGACAGGCCACTCGCCTCGGCGGGGCGAAGCGTCGGGACGGGGAGCCGCGAGAGGTCGACGGGTCTCGACTGCCCCTGGACGATTGCTTCCGCGTTCAGGGCGACGGTGCCGGCGAGTTGCGACCGGTTCGAGAGACGGATCGTCAGGCTGATGCTCGCCGGTTGCACGCTCAGGGTGGCCGGATCCTCCGCGAGCAGGTCCGCGGGCAAGTTCAGGGGAAACGACTGCGTCGAGATCTCGGTGGGGCGGGTAGGCCGCAGCTTGCCTTTCAGGGAATCGAGCTGGAGCGAGCCCAGCGAGATCGTGCCCGAGATCTGGGCGGTGTCGTCGAAAATGGCGAGCCCATCCGGTACCTCCAGATCCTGGGCCGCCCGGGCCATGGTTGCCGCATCCGGGAACAGGCGATCGAAGTCGGCACCGTAGCGATTCTGGATGGCGATGGCCCGTTCATCCGTGTCGATCGTCTCGACCTCCGGGACGACCTCGATACTCGGGGACTTCAGGACGGCTCCCGCGAGCGAGATCGAACGCGTGGCGATCCGGGGTTCGCCGCGTCGGGTGGCTCCTGGGATGAAGATCGCGCGCTGGAAGGTCTGGCCTGACGCATCCTCGAGACCCTTGACGGTGAAACCGATCCGGCTCGAGAGCCCGAATCCGTTCGAGACCCGGACCTCGATGGATCCCGTACCGATGGTGATGTCCGATGGCGACTGGACCCCCTGGTCTTCCAGGGCATTGAACTTGTCCGTGAAGTCCTGGGAGACGGGCGGGATGTTGAACGATCCGGAGGCCTGGCGCACCAGGCTGAAGCGGGCGATCCGGACGCTGGCCGTGCCCGCCTCGAGAGTGATCTGCTGGGCATTGTCCAGATCCACCGGTCGGAAGCCGGTCAGGAGCGTCCCGCGGATGCCGCCGTGGATCTCGAGGTCACCCGCGATGACGGCACCCTCGTCGAGCGGGATCTCGAGGAGGCCGTCGACCGGCAAGGTCGCGGTGGGGTTGTTGTCCAGCCACGTCTTGTTGATCAGGCGCTTGTCGGACTCGATGCGCAGGCCACTTACGATGGGCACGAGCTTGGCAGAGCTGTCCGGTCCGCCGATATCACGGCGGATCGGGATCACCACCTTCGATCCGGCACCGAGTGCGATCCGGGACGTGGTGCCCAGGGCGATGGGGCCGATGTCCAGCGGAATGTCGCCGGTGGTCGGGAAGGTCAGATCCATCGGCAGCGTGAGGTTCCGGGCCAGGTTCGCCGTGACGGGGTCCGCCGATCGGGACTGTTCGATGATGTTCCCGATCGACACTCCGATCGAGGGGATCACGACATCGAGAATCTTCAGATCCGCCACGGACTTCGTGACCGTGGGGGTACGGAACGCATCCGGTGTTTTCTCGTTCAGGCCCGTGGTCGGGATCGGGATGTCGCGGGTGGGAGTCCCGGCGCCGAGGACCTTGCCTAGGTCGAACCCCGCGAACTCGATGGGCTTCAGTCGGACCTCGTAGCGTCCGTCTTCCATCTCGAGCAGGGGAAGGTCGCCTTGGCCGGGCTGGATGAACTCCCCGAGCGTGGCCGATACCTCACCGAGGCCCACTTTCACGCTGACCGGCCAGGACGGGAGCGCGCCGAGGGGCAGCCCGGACTTCGAGGTCGTCGCCTGGGTCTGGAGTCGCTGCACGGTGCCCAGGAGCTCCAGCCCGCATCCCGTGAGCCACGAGGTCAGGCCCACAACGAGCGGAATCCGGAGGGAGACGGGGATGCTGGGTTTCACGGGGTGGCGACCTCCTGCGACCCGGCATGTATACCCGGCCCCTGTCCTTTTCAGCAAGCACGGGGGCCTGCAACTTGCAGGCCCCCGTTTGGCGTGAGGGGACTCGGCCTCAGAGCCTCGAGGGGCCCGGCGCGGCCGCGGCCTCGGTCGTCGGATCTTCCGCGAACCAGACGTCCTCGGTCATGTGCCGCCTGCCGTTCTGGATGAAGAACGACTGGATCACGTACTCGCCGTGCGCATTCTTCATCGTGGTCGGCACGGTGCCGATCTCGGTGATGCCCAGACTGTTCAGCGTCTTGAGTTCTTCCGGCTGCACGAGGCCATCCCGCGAGGCGTCGACCCAGACCTTGAGGGAGGCCAGTTCCTTGCCCTTGAGCGACAGCGACTTGCGCAGCAGCCCCGACCAGGAATTGCCTTCCGTTGCCTTGAAGTTGGCGGCCAGTCTCGGAGAACCGATCTTCACGGCCATCTTGTGGTAACCGTTGGCGTAACCCCGGGCGTTCCCGAAGAGGGCATGGGCGTCGATGACACCGTCCCCCGCGGCTGCCTTCGAGACCTTGTTGCCGGTGTCGTCGATCAGGAAGCCGTCACCGTCGCCGTTGAGCCATTCGACACGCTGCTTCTTGCCCGCCGCCATCAGGTCGAACCACACGGCACCGGCTGCCACGAACCCGTTGGACCGCAGGCGGTTCTGGGCCGTCGAGGACCCGGTCACACCGATCTTCCCGTCGTGGTTCAGATCGAGGGCGATGGGAGAGTGCGTCGTCCAGGTGCTCGCCACGAGGAAACGCGAGAGTTCGCGCAACCGTGCTGACGTGGGCTGGACTTCTTCCAGGTGGATCCGACCGTTCACGGTATTGACCCAGGTATCGACCGTCAGCCCCAGCGGGTTGACACCGCGCTCGATCAACTCGGCCATCCGCAGCAGGCGACCGGCCTGGATGACCGAGTCGATGTTCCCCATGCCGATGATCCGCTTGAGGGCCGCCGGATCGTTCATGAGGACACTCTGGATGCTGCTCGATCGGTAGGCGTTGTACGTGGCCTGATCGAACTCAGGTTCGTAGATCTCGTTGACCCCGTGCGTGTAGCTGAGCGAGTGCACGCCATCCTCGGCCGTGTAAACGTAACGCCCGCCGTTGTACCCCGTGCTCATGTTGCCGCCGACGTTGGCTGCGAAGGCGGCCAGGACATCCGAGTTGACGGCAGCCACCCCGAGCGAGTCGATGTATTCCCGCGAACTGGAGGAGTTGGCCAGCTTGTTCATGAGCTGGATGTCCGCGGCGCTGGCCTGCGGGAGATTGGCGGCTCCCGCAGCGGCCAGATCCTGGCGAATCCGTTGCAGGGTGGTGTTGAAGTTGAAGTCATGCAACGAGTAATCGTAGTTTTCACTGTTGCCCGTCGGGATACCATATTTCGAGTAGATGGCCCGCATCTCGGCCTCGGTCAGGGCCCGGCTGGCTCCGGCAGTCTCGAACGCCTCCTGGATGGTGCGATCGAACTCGCCCACCCGGGTGAAGTTGAGGTCGTTGCGGTTGCGCACGTACCGACGGCGCTCGAACTGGACCCGGAATCCGCTGCGTCCGTTCTCCGTGGCGGGCGTGTAGGTCTTGGACCCCTCGACCATCATCTCCTCGGCTCCGACGGGAGCCGGCACCCCACCCGTGAAAAGACCTACCAGCGTGAG
>JBIIHZ010000086.1:0-7277 GCA_044235265.1 Candidatus Sericytochromatia bacterium | reverse complement strand
TCGCCCTGACGGCTCGCGATCGCCCGATCGAGCAGCTGTTCGCGCATCCGGAAGAGTTCCTCGATCCGGCCCTGGATCATCCCGGCGCGGCTCTCGGCCACCCGGATCCGCTGAGACACGTCGCCCAGTTCCCCGTGCGTCTGCTGCACGTCCTGATAGGCCCCGCGGTAGTCCTCACCGAGGCGACGGAGACGGCCCTGCACCTGCTCGAGACGTTCGGCGGTTCCCTCACCACGACGCTCGAGCTCGGCCCGATCCCGCTGGATCCCACCTGCCTCTTGACGGATCCGGTCCTCGGCGTCGTTGATCTGCTCGAGACGGTCCTCGAGGCGGCCGAGACGCTCCCGGGCCGAGCTGGCCTGACGACCGGCGGCCTCACGGCGAGCCGCTTCCTGAGCCCCATCCGCCTGACGATCCTGGGGCAGGTTTTCGAGGTAGCGGCTGAAGTTGCGAGCCCCTTCGGCCTCCTGGTAGAGGACGCGGTGCTGACCCGCGAGGACCTGCTCCCGCATCTGGAGATCCTGGTCCTCGGCCGCGAGCTGCCCCAGGCGACCATCGAGCTTGTCGATCATCGAGACGATCCGGTCGATCTCGCCCTGCAGACGCTCGCGCTGTCCCCGGGTCGTGTGGATGTCCGAGACCAGCCGACGGGCCACGGACAGCTTCTCGTCGAGCTGACGCTCGAGGGAGCGCTTCTGCTGGGTGGCCTGTTCGCGCTCGGCCTGGTTACGCGCCCGGTCCTGCTCGAGGCGATCGATCTGGGTACCGATCCGCTCCACCTCGCGACGAACATCCTGTCCGCCAGGGGCCGTCGGACGCGGAAAAGCCTCGACGCTCTGACGCAGCTGCTGGACGGCCGCATCGGGACGGGGCAGCGAGCGTCGGATGAACTGGTCCCGATTTCCGAGGGGAGCGACCTCACCGACGATGCGGGAACGCGTCGCCGCGAGCGGGGCCACGTCACCCGCGACGGGCGCGGCGGAGCGCTCGGCGGCGGCACCGCCGGTCAGCACCGACCAGTCGATAGCGGGCGTCCGGTTGACCTTCTTCGAGAGCGCATCCATCGTCGTGTCCTCCACCAGGGGGCTTCCGCGGATGTTATCGAGGTGTTGGATGCGTGCTGACTGAACATGATGTGAAAAGGAGGTTAAAGTTGGAGTGGCCATGAAAGGAGTGACCGTGATCGACGCTGCCCGCCCCCGATCCCCCTGGTGGGATGGAATCACGCCCTACCACGGGCTCGTCTTCCTGGGATGCTGGCTCGGTGGCATCTTCGACGGGATGGACTCCACCCTCATGACCGTCGCGATGCCCTCGGCCCTGGCCGAGTTGCTCGGAACGACGGCCCGCGACGTCACCAGCCAGGCCGGATCGATCATCGCCTGCTGTTTCCTGCTCGGATGGACGGCCGGGGGGATCGGCTTCGGATGGATCGGCGATCGCCTCGGACGGGTCCGGGCCATGGTGGGGTCCGTGCTGCTCTATGCGGCCTTCACGGGCCTGAGCGGCTTCGCCACGACCTGGCCGATGCTCGCGGCTTGTCGCTTCCTCACGGGTCTGGGCATCGGCGGGGAACTCGTCAGCATCGCGACCTTCCTGGCCGAGGTCTGGCCCGCGCGCAGCCGCGCGCTGGCCGTGGGGGCCCTGATCACCTCCTACCAGGCCGGGGTCTTCCTGGCCGGTCTCGTGAACTTCTCGGTCCCGACCTGGCGCCACGCCTTCTGGATCGGGACTTTGCCGGCCCTGCTGGTCGTCTTCCTTCGCATGACCTTCAAGGAATCCGATCGCTGGCACGAGGCACGCGAACGCCAGGACACGGACGAATCGGGCCCGGTGGCGATCCTCATGGATCGCGCCCACCGGCGCGATCTGGCCGTGGGGGCACTCATCTTCGGCGGGCTCCTGGTGGGTTACTGGGCGTCTCTCTCGTGGATTCCCATGTGGATCCAGTCGCTGCCGGGCGTGCAACCGGGGGGCCAGGAGCGCGCGATCGCCACGATGGCCCAGGGACTCGGGGCGATGGCAGGTTGTGCCCTCGCCGGCTGGCTGGCCGAGGTCATCGGTCGCCGGGGATCCCTCGTGCTCGGCTACCTGGGCGCCTTCGCGTGCTCGGCCATCCTGTTCCTGACGAACGCGTCCTTCACCCCTCTGATCCACCTCGAAAGTGCCGGGCTTGGCCTGTTCACGGGGCTGGCCCAGGCGACCAGCTACATCTACCTGCCAGAACTGTTCCCGACGCGGGCGCGCGCCACGGGGACGGGGTTCTGCCTGAACGCGGGGCGCCTGGTGACGGCGATCGCCGTGCTCTTCGTCGCCTCGGCCGTCGCGATCCTGGGCGGCCACGGCCCCGCGGCTCTGGCCTTCGCGAGCAGCTACCTGGTGGGGAGTGCGGGCGCCCTGCTCGGCCGTGAAACGCGGTGTCTCTCGCTGGCGGATTGAGGAATCGAGCCTGGAGGGCGCTTCACACGGTACGTCCACCGTCTCGCGGGGCATTGTAAACTGGTGAGAGCACCGGGGAGGTGTCGATGTCGGGTTCCAACAAGCGTCCCCGCAAGTCCAGGCCCATCCTGCGGCTGCGAGACCTGTACTTCAACAAGGAGCTGAGCTGGCTCGCGTTCAACGAGCGCGTCCTCGAGGAGGCGCTCGACCGTCGGTTGCCGCTACTCGAGCGGCTGAAGTTCCTCGCGATCCACGGCTCGAACCTCGACGAGTTCTTCATGGTGCGGGTGGGGTTGCTCAAGGACCAGGAACAGTCCCCCGTCCCCGGACGCTCGCCGGACGGCCGGACCCCGACCGAACAGCTCGCCCAGATCCGCCAGGCGCTGCTGCCGGTCCTGGAACGGGCTGACCGCTGCCTCTCGGAAGACGTCCTCCCCGCCCTCCGCGAAGAGGGAGTGCTGCTCCTGCGTTACGACGAGTTGACCTCGTCCCAGACGAATCGCCTCGAGACCTATTTCCGCCGCGAGGTGTTCCCCGTCCTGACGCCGCTCGCCGTCGACCCCAGCCACCCCTTCCCCTACGTGGCGAACCTGGCCGTGAACCTGGCCGTCCAGGTACGTCTGCCCGACGGCGAGGAGAGCTGGGCAGTCGTGAAGCTGCCCCCCTCGCTTCCTCGCCTGGTCCCGGCGGGCAAGGGCCACCAGTTCGTGCTGCTCGAGGAACTCGTGGCAGCCAACATCCAGGATCTGTTCCGGGACGTCGAGATCCTCGGTTGCCATCCCTTCCGCGTCACCCTGGACGCGGGCCTGTCCATCGAGGAAGAAGAGGCCGAGGACCTGCTCCTCTCGATCGAGCAGGGGCTGAAGGAGCGGCGCTTCGCGGACATGACCCGGCTCGAGGTCACGCGCTCCATGCCGGCCTCGCTGCGGGCCCGCCTTCTCGAAGAACTCGAGGCCGAAGAAGCGGATCTGTACGAGGTCTCGAGCACGCTGGCCACCAAGGACCTGCTGGTGCTGACGCGCCTGGACCTCCCCGAGCTCAAGATGCCACCGTTCGTACCCGCCACCAACGCGGCGCTCACGAGCGACATCTTCGGCGCGATCCGCGCGGGCGACGTGCTGCTTCATCATCCCTTCGAGTCGTTCGATCCCGTGACCCACTTCATCTCGGCCGCGGCCGACGATCCGAGCGTGCTGGCCATCAAGATCACGCTGTACCGCACGAGCGGCGAGAGCCCCATCGTCCACGCCCTGATGCGCGCCGCCGAGAAGGGCAAGCAGGTCGCGGTCCTGATCGAGCTCAAGGCGCGCTTCGACGAGGAGCTCAACATCTACTGGGCCCGAAAGCTCGAGGACATGGGCGTCCACGTCTCGTACGGTCTCCTCGGCCTGAAGACCCACGCCAAGGCAGCCCTCGTCGTGCGACGGGAACCCGATGGGCTCCGGCGGTACGTACACCTCGGGACGGGCAACTACAACGCGACCACCTCCCGCCTCTACACCGACATGGGCTTCTTCACCTGCGATGAGGCGATCGTCGAGGACCTCTCGGAACTCTTCAACCACCTGACGGGCTACTCGCACCCGCGCGACTACCGCAAGCTGGTGGTGGCCCCCGCCGACATGCGCAGCTTCCTGGTGACCCAGATCCGTCGCGAGGCGATGGCGGCCGAGCAGGGTCGCCCGGCGCACATCATCGCCAAGATGAACGCCTTGACGGACCCGTCCCTCATCCAGGAACTCTATGCGGCCTCCCGGCAGGGCGTGCAGATCGACCTCATCATCCGGGGGATGTGCTGCCTGCGGCCCGGCATCCCGGGTGTTTCCGACACGATCCGCGTCATCAGCGTGGTGGGCCGCTTCCTCGAGCATAGCCGCATCTTCTGGTTCCACAACGGAGGCGAGCCCCGGATCTTCCTGGGATCGGCCGACTGGCGGCCACGGAACCTGGAGCGCCGGGTCGAGGTGCTCTTCCCGGTCGAGGCCCCCGCCCTCGCGCACCGCATCACCCACGAGGTCCTGGCCACCATCCTGGCCGACACGGCCCAGGCCCGTGAGATGCAAGCCGATGGCACCTATCGCCGCCTCTCCCCGCCGGACGGTCGAGCCCCGGTGGACTCCCAGGCGCATTTCCTCTTCCAGGCCCAGCCGCGCGTGACCAAGCTGATCGCGGTGGGCGATCCCCAGGCCGTGGTGGCCCTCCCCGACGCCCAGAGGCGCGAGGGGCGACGCAGCAAGACCGATCCAGACGAGGTTTCCGGATGACCGATCCCACACCCCTGTTTCTCCGTGCCCTCCGGCGTGAGCCGGTCGAGCGTCCTCCCGTCTGGATGATGCGGCAAGCCGGTCGCTACCTGCCCGAGTTCCGGGAGGTACGCAAGCGGATGGGCTTCCTGGAGCTCTGCAAGACTCCCGACCAGGCCTGCGAGGTCACCCTGCAGCCCATCCGGCGCTACGGGATGGATGCCGCGATCATCTTCTCGGACATCCTGATCCCCTGCGAGCCCATGGGCATGGAGGTCGTGTTCGACGACAAGGGACCTCATCTGCTGAATCCCGTCCGGACCCGGGCCGACGTCGACCGTCTGATCATCCCGTCGGCGGTCGAGACCGTTCCATTCCTTGGAGAAGCCCTGCGCCTCACGCGCGCGGCCCTGCCAGCGAACGTCCCCTTGATCGGGTTCTGCGGAGCGCCCTGGACCCTCGCTGCCTACATGGTCGAGGGCGGGGGTAGCAAGTCGTATGGCCAGATCAAGCGCCTGATGTACGGTGCCCCCGAGGTCTACCAGGCCCTCATCGATCGGCTCGTCCCCACGCTGGTGGATTATCTGCGGTTCCAGGTCGCCTCCGGAGCCCAGGCCCTCCAGATCTTCGAGAGCTGGGGGGGCTTCCTGTCTCCCCGGGACTTCCGGGCCTTCGCGCTCGAACCGATCCGCCAGGTCGTCGCCGGAGTCCGGGACCTCGGCGTTCCCGTCATCGTCTACATGAACGGGGTCGGACGCGTGCTGGAAGACCTTGCCGGGCTCGGTGCCGATGCCGTGGGCATCGACTGGCGCACGGACCTCGGCGAGGCCTTCGATCGGGTCGGGTCTCGCGTCGCCCTCCAGGGGAACCTCGACCCCTGCCGTCTCTATGGCCCACCCGATTCCATCCGTCAGGAAGTCCGCAGGCTGCACGCCGAGGTTGCCGGCCGCCCCGGGCATATCTTCAATCTGGGACACGGCATCTTGCCGGATATCCCGACCGACCACGCCGGGGCGTTCATCGCCGCCGTCCAGGAGCTTGCCCATGTCCACGCCTGAACAACCCACGTTCCGCGTCCCCGCGGAGATGCTCGCCCGGTATGACGTGTCGGGCCCGCGCTACACCAGCTACCCGACCGCCCCCGAATGGAAGGACGGCTTCGGGGAAGCCGAAGGACGGGCTATCGCCCTGACCAACGGCATCCGCCACGGCAATCGCCCCCTGTCCCTGTACGTGCATCTGCCGTTCTGCCAGAAGCTCTGCTACTTCTGCGGCTGCAACATGCTCGTCACGCGCGATGAGGAACTCGTCGAGCGCTACCTGAAGGCGGTCGAGTGGGAAATCGAGCAGCTCGCGAGCGTGCTCGACGTCGGACGTCGCCCCGTCATGCAGATCCACTGGGGCGGGGGCACGCCGACCTACCTGAACAGCGCCCAGCTCCGCCGCCTCTTCGAGGCCCTCACGCGGCGCTTCAAGCTGGCTGACGGTGCCGAGATCTCGCTCGAGGTCCACCCCGCCGTGACGACCTTCGAGCAGCTCGCCACCCTGCGCGAGCTCGGGTTCAACCGTCTGAGCCTGGGAATCCAGGACTTCGATGCCGAGGTCCAGGCGGCCGTGAACCGTCCGCAAACCTTCGAGGTGACGCGGGACCTGATCCTCGAGGCCCGTCGTCTGGGCTTCGAGAGCATCAACGTGGACCTCATGTACGGGCTGCCGAAGCAGACGCTGGTGGGGTTCGAGGACACGCTCGCGAAGGTCCGGGAGCTGGCTCCCGACCGCATTGCCCTGTTCAACTACGCCTACGTGCCCTGGCTCAAGAAGCACATGAGTCTCATCCAGGAAGCCGATCTCCCCGCGCCGGAGCTCAAGGTCGCCCTTTTCGAGCGGGCCGTGGACGACTTCACGAGCCAGGGCATGACCTGGATCGGGATGGATCACTTCGCGCGCCCGGACAACGAGCTGGCCAGGGCCCATGCCGATCGCACGCTACGCCGGAACTTCATGGGCTACACGACCTGCCGCGACACCGACCTGGTGGCCTTCGGTGTCTCGAGCATCTCGGACTGGGACGAGGCGTACACCCAGAACGATCGCGACCTGATGGGCTACCTCGAGGCCGTCGAGGCCGGGACCTGGCCCGTCAAGCGGGGCCTGAAGCTCTCGTCCGAGGACAAACTGCGGCGGGACGTCATCAACCGCCTCATCTGCCACGGGGTCGTCGAGAAGGAGGCCATCGAGGCCGAGCACTGGATCCCCTTCGATGAGCACTTCGCCGGGGCCCTCGAGCAGCTCGCCCCCCTCGCGGAGGACGGCCTGGTGCTGCTCGAAGAGGGGCACATCCGGGTCACCCCCCGGGGCCAGGTGCTGCTGCGCAACGTATGCATGGCCTTCGACACCTACCTGGACCGGCAGGACAGCGATGCTCCGCGGTTCTCGCGGACGGTCTGAGGCCGCGTCGATGCGTCGGCTGAACGGGACGGGCAACCGGTGATCGCCTGGTTGCCCGGGATCAAGGCCCTGCACGTCATCGCCGTCATCGCCTGGATGGCGGGGATGTTGTACCTGCTGCGGCTGTATGCCTACCACGCCCAGGAA